>DATBGJ010000406.1:0-3463 GCA_036558045.1 Thermoanaerobaculia bacterium | reverse complement strand
CCTCGATGTCGTAGAGCTGATCGTAGGGCACGTTGGCCTCGGCGAGCAGGACGTTCATGTGTCCCGGCATGCGGCCGGCCACCGGGTGGATGGCGTATTTGACCGTGGCGCCGTTGGCCTCCAGCACCTGCGCCAGCTCGCGCACCGTGTGCTGCGCCTGCGAGACCGCCATGCCGTAGCCGGGGATGACGATCACCGTCTGCGCCGCTTGCAGCACGCCGACCGCGTCCTCCACCGCCGCCAGGTTGTAGTTGGCGGCGGGCGCGGCCGCGCCGCCGGCGCTCGGCTCGGGCTTGGCGCCGAAGGCGCCGAACAGCACGTTGGCGAACGAGCGGTTCATGGCCTGGCTCATCTTCAGCGAGAGCAGGAAGCCGGAGGTGCCGTCGAGCGCGCCGGCGATGATCAGCACGTAGTTGTGGAGGGCGAAGCCGGTGGAGGCAGAGGCCAGGCCGGCGTAGGAGTTGAGGAGCGAGATCACCACCGGCATGTCGGCACCGCCGATGGGGATCACCGCCAGCACGCCTACCGCGAGGCCGATCACGCCCATGGCATAGAAGAGGACGGCGCGGCCGGGATCCATCACCACCAGCACCAGCAGGACGAGAGCGCTGAAGAACATGCCGATGTTCGTGGCGTTCTGGCCTTTATAGGTCACGGGCGCGCCGGTGATCAGCCCCTGCAGCTTGCCGAAGGCCATGAGGCTGCCGGTGAAGGTGAGGAAGCCGAGGAACACCTCCAGCCCGAGCGCGGCCATGGTGAAGCGGTCGAGCCCGCCCTCGCTCATCCGGTGGTGATACTCCGAGACGCCCACCAGCGCCGCCGCGAGACCGCCGAAGGAGTGCGAGAGCGCGATCCGCTCCGGCATCTTGGTCATCGGGATCCAGATCGACATCGCGGCGCCGATGGCCGAGCCGATCATCAGGCCGATGGCGATCCAGCGGAAGGTGAGGATCTGGTTGAAGGCGAGCGTCGCCACCACCGCCACCAGCATGCCGAAGGAGCCCAGGAGGTTGCCCCGCCGCGCGTGGGTGGGGGAGGAGAGGCCCTGGAGAGCCAGGATGAAGCAGATCGAGGCGACCAGGTAGCTGAACAGCAGCCAGGGGCTCAGGCTCATGCGCGGTCTCCCGGCGTCTTCTTCTTGAACATCCGCAGCATGCGGTCGGTGATGAGGAAGCCGCCCACCGTGTTGATGGTGGCGCAGACGACGGCGACGAAGCCGAGCACCGTGCTGAGCGTGCCGTAGCCCCCGCCGGCCGCCACCAGCGAGCCCACCAGCGAGATGCCGGAGATGGCGTTGGTGCCCGCCATCAGAGGCGTATGCAGCAGCGGCGGCACCTTCGAAATGACGTGATGGCCCAGGAAGCCCGCGAGGACGAAGATGTAGAGGCCGAAGAGCAGCTCGTTGGACATAGAGATCCTTACATAGAGTTCAGCTCCCGGGATGCTAGCACTCCTCGCGTCCGCATCAGCATAGAGTCATTTCGGCGAGGCTAAAAAATAAACAAAATTAACCGCAGGCAAGGTTGCGTGTTAAGATTGTGCAGATTAACGGGAGAGGCAATCCAACCTGCCTCGCTCCCAACTCAGGAGGATCGCACATGAAACAGACACCTGCCTTGATGATCTCCATGCTGCTCCTGGCGAGCCATGCCTGGGCGGCCGGGCCCGGCCCGAGCGCCGCTCCCGGCGCCAGGCCGCCCGCGGCCGCGGCGCAGAGAGCGCCCATCGAACAGCGGCTGGAAAAGCTGGCCGTCGCCTTTGCCGGCGCGCTCGAGGAACGCGATTTCCGCGAGCTGCTGCAGCGGAGCCTCGCGGCCAGCAAGTCGGGAGACGGCGCCCGCCTGCGGGACCTCGTCGACCCGAAGGCGGCCCCGGACGGCGCGGCCCTCGGCCGGAGGCTGGCGGAGAGCCTCGGCCTCGGGCGCGGCGAGAAGGCCGGCTCCGCCGGTAGCGAAGCCCGCGACGAGATTCTCCTCTTCCTCCAGGATACCCCCGACGTCGACGTCTCCTTGTTGCCCGACCTGGGAGCCTGGGATGTGGAGACGGAGACGCCGCTGACCTCCTACGTCTGGGAGGGAGCCGGCGGCGAGTCCCGGGCCGTGCTCACGGCCTTCGACGCCGCCGGCGCCCGGCACCAGGTGGACCCACGCCAGCCGCCGGCTCCGGTCGTCCTGCTCGAAGTCCACGACACCCGCCGCGCCGTCGAGATCCTGAGCCGCAACCACCCGGATGCGCCGGCGAGCGGCACCGCCAACGCCACGGAGAAGCTGTACGGCGAGTGCGTCGATTCCGTATCCTACTCGTCCTACCCGCTGATCACCGGCGCCGGCATCTGGGACATCCACGAGAGCAGCCTGGATGGGCCCGAGGGCTTCGCCTACTTCGTGGCGGCCGGTTCCGAGAAGACGGGAAATCTCCCGGCCACACTGGGCGGGCTGAGCGGCTGGAGCACCAACGTCTGGGCCAGCAACTTCCAGGGCCCCGTTCCCGTCGGCGGCAACGCGCGGGTGCAGTGGGAGTGGACCGCGGACGGCTGGCTCCAGGAGGCGCCTTACCGCACCTATCCCGCCTACTATTGCCAGCAGAACGTGAGCACGCCAGCAAGCTTCGCCTTCACCGCCTACGCGATCAAGGAGGACGACGACTGGGGAAACCCTGACGATCCCGTCGGCCAGGTGCTGATCGATCACCGCTACTGCAAGAGCGAGGTCTTCGACGCCGGTCTCGCCAGCGGCTGGACCGCCCAGCACCAAACTCCCGGATGGGACGACGTGGTCTACACGCGTTACAAGCTGTACTGCTCGACCAACCGGAACTGCAGCGCTACGGCGCAATGTCCGGACGGCACCTTCGTCTCCTGCTGGTCCGGCGGCTCCTGCGCGGAGGGAAACTGCGAGTCCGGCGAGGAGTACGTGCGGTGCGGCAGCTACTACCAGTACTGCTCATCCGAGCCGTCCTGCCCGCACGGCCAGATCATCTGCGATCCGGCGTAGCCCGAGGAAACGAACCATCTCCCGGCCCCTTTCCTTTTCGGAGAGGGGGCCGGGGAGGTCGCGCAGCACCGCCCCTGCATAGGCAGTTGCGGACCCGGTCAGCGCTGCCGCAACGCGCGGGCGAGCACACGGTCCAGCGCGGCGGCGAAGGCCTGCCGGTCTTTCGGGCCGTAAGACCGTGGGCCGCCGGTGAGCATGCCCGCTCCGCGCAACCCGTCCATGAGATCGCGCACGGCGAGCCGCTCGCCGACGTTCTCCGCCGTGTACTCCTCGCCGCGCGGATCGATCACAAGGACTCCTTTTTCGACCAGACGGGCGGCGAGCGGAATGTCGGCCGTGACGGCGACGTCACCCGGCGCGGCGTGGTCCGCGATGTAGCGGTCCGCCACGTCCGGGCCGCCCTCCACGCGCACGGTGGTGACGAAGGGATGGCCGAAGGGCGCCGAGAGCCGCTGGTTGGCCACCAGCAC
>DATBGJ010000405.1:0-2627 GCA_036558045.1 Thermoanaerobaculia bacterium | reverse complement strand
ATGGCAGTGTCTGACATAGATCGAAGAGAGTCGCTGGATGAGCTCCTGCGGCGGCTTCGCCCGCGGCTGAAGCAGGTGCTTGGCCGCTACCGCATCCCCGCGCACGACGCCGAGGACCTGGTGCAGGAAGCGCTCATCTCGACGATCCAGAAGTGGGACGTCATCCAGGACCCGGAGGCCTGGCTGCTCGTCACCTTGCGCAACCGCTGCGTCGTCTATTGGCGCAAACGGCGGAACAACCTCTACAACTCCGTCGACACCGCCATCCTGGAGCTGCTCTCCGAGCCGGTGGCCGCGCCTCAGGAGCGGGCCGAGCTGCTGTGGGACCTGAACAACCTCCTGGAGGAGCTGCCGGCGCGCTGCCGCAAGCTGCTGCGCCTGCGCTACGGCCTCGGCTACGACTCCGGCGAGGTGGCCGAGCGCATGGGGTATCACCCTTCCAGCGTGCGCAAGGTGGCCCGGCGCTGCATGGCCGCGCTCACCTACCAGATGGTCACCCGCGGCTTCACCAAGCTGGGCCTGCCGCGCGATGACGACGAAGAGGTGAGCTAGCTCAGTCCCCCGCCTCTCCCCCCCTAGCCTTCAGCGCCCCTTCCACCCGCCGGCAGATGCCGCGCAGGATGCGCACGTCCCGGCTGTCCGGCGCCGCGCGGGCGGCCAGACGGCGCAAATCGCGCAGCACACCCGAGAAGCTGTCGTCGCGGGCGAAGCCGACCCGCGCCAGCACGCCGGCCGCGTGGTCGAGCAGGCCGTCGATCTCCTCGGCGGGCGCCGGGGGCTCCTCGCCGGCGGCTGCGGCCGAGGTCCCGTTGCCGGCGACGAACAGCTCGTAGGCGAGGACGAGCACCGACTGGGCGAGGTTCAGGGTCGGCTGGACGGGCGAGCAGGGGATGGTGACGACGGCGCCGGCGAGCGCCAGCTCCTCGTTCGTCAGGCCGCCTACCTCGGGCCCGAAGACCAGGGCGGTCGGAGTCTCCGGCGGGTCCTGGGCCAGCCAGGCCGGCAGCTCGCGCGGCGCGAGCAAGGGGATACCGAGGCTGCGGTCGCGCGTCGAGGTGGTGCCCACCACGCGCCGGAAGGGGGCGAGGGCCTCGCGCAGGCCGGCGGCGCGCTCGGCGCCCTCCAGCACGGCGCGGGCGCCCACGGCAAAGGCCCGGGCCACGCCGCCGATCGCCGCCGCCGGCTCGACCAGGATCAGCCGCGAGAGGCCCATGTTGGCCATGGCCCGCGCCGCCGCGCCGACGTTGCCCTCCTCGCGCGGACGGACGAGGACGACAGCGGGGGGAAGGCGCACGGCCCTACCGGAACCCGCGGCGCAGCTCGCGCTTGAAGACGTTGAAGGCTTCCTCGCCGTGCAGGCAGACGACCACGCGCTCGAGCTTGGTGCCGCCCTGGAGGAAGCGGTGGATCTCGGTGAGCATGATGCGGGCGGCGCGGTCGAGGGGGAAGCCGAAGTTGCCGGTGGAGATGGCGGGCAGGGCGATCGACTTCACGCCCCGCCGGTCGGCGAGGGCGAGGGCGGCGCGCACCGCCGAGGCCAGCTTCTTGTCCTCGTCGCCTTCTCCCATCCGCGGGCCCACGGCGTGGATCACCCAGCGGGCCTTGAGATGGCCGGCGCCGGTCATCACCGCCGTGCCGACCGGCGTGCCGCCGATGCGGTTGCACTCCTCCTGGATCGAGGGCCCGCCCTTCTGGCGGATGGCTCCGGCGACGCCCGTGCCGAGCTGGAGCTGCTCGTTGGCGGCGTTGACGACCGCGTCGACCTCCAGCTCGGTGATGTCGCCCTCGGCCAGCTCGAGCTGCGTCCGGTCCAGCGTCACCACCACCTTGTTTTCGGCCTTGTCCTCGGTCATCTCTGCCATCGAGCCCTCCCGAGAAATCATATCAGGGGCCGCCCCCTCGCGCCTCGTGGCCCTCTATATTCAATAGTGTAGACTCCACGCCGCCATGTGGAGCGGGCTGAAAACGGAGCTGGCGGCGCGGCTCGCCGCGGCGATCCGCGAGCGCTTCGGCGTCGAGCACGCGCCGGTCCTGGAGGTTCCGCCTCGGCGCGAGCTGGGGGACCTCTCCACCCCCGCCGCCATGCAGCTCGCCCGGCAGCTCCGGCGCAATCCCAGGGCCATCGCCGAGGAGCTCGCCGGCAGCCTGGCACGGCCGGCCATCGTGCGCGACGTCCAGGTGCACGGCGCCGGCTTCCTCAACTTCTTCCTCGACCGGCCGGCCTTCGCCGCCGCCCTGCTCGACGCTCCGACGTTCGCCGGCGCCGACGGCGGCGGCAAGGTGGTCATCGAGCACACCAACATCAATCCCAACAAGGCGGCCCACATCGGCCACCTGCGCAACGCCGTGCTCGGCGACGTCCTCGGCCGCGCGCTCCGAGCCCTGGGCCTGCCCGTCGAGATCCAGAACTACATCGACGACACCGGCGTCCAGCTCGCCGACGTGGTGGTGGGCTTCGTCGACCTGCGCGGCATGTCCGCCGCGGCGGTGGCGGCGGTGCCCGAGCCCTTCGACTATTACTGCTGGGACCTCTACAGCGAGGTCGGCCGCTGGTACGAAGGGGACGCGGAGCGGCAGCGCTGCCGCCGCCAGACGCTGCACGAGCTGGAGATCGGCCGGGGCGAGCG
>DATBGJ010000404.1:0-10029 GCA_036558045.1 Thermoanaerobaculia bacterium | reverse complement strand
GCCTGCTAACCCGCAAAGGGGGTTCCGCAGTCGGGGCAGAACTTCGGTGACCCCTCGGCTACCGCGCCACAACTGCCGCAGGATTTCTTCTGCGCCGTGGGCGTGCCGCACTCGGGGCAGAACTTGGCGCCGCCCGTCTTGGCGCCGCAGGCCTTGCAGACGGCGCCGGTGACCTTCCCCATCTCCCGGCCTTTCATCCAGTCGACCTGCTGGGCCTTCTCGAAGGCCTGCTGGCGCGCCGCCTCGGCCTGGGCGGCGGCGATCTCCTCGTCCATGTCCGGAGCGCACGACTCGCAGAGCTGGGCGTTCTTGTTGAAGCAGACCGGCTCGCAGACCCAGTTGCCGCAGCGCGTGCACTGCTTGAACAGCGGCCGGATCTCCTCCACCGCCTCGCGCAGGGCGGCGTCGTGGGCCGGTCCGCCGACGGCGCGCTGGATCTCGTAGGCGGTATCCGCGGCGCGGCCGAAGATGCCGCCGAACAGGTTGCCGGCCACCTGCGCGGCCGAGGCGGCCATGCCCATCTTCGAGCTCTTGAAGCTCGACATATACCCGTTGCCGCACTTCTCGCAGTAGAACTTGAACTGGTAACCCCGGTCGGTGGAGAGATCCTGGTAGTTTCCGGTGAACTCGACGGTCGGCATGGTTCCTTCTCCGCTGGTCAAACGCGGTGTCGCGATTCTTCTCGGTTCAGATCGCCACAGATGGTAGCACGGCTACTCGGCCGCCTCCTCGCGCGCCACCGGCAGGAATTCATAGACCGCGTTGGTGGCATCCGCGTAGCGCAGCGCGAAGAGGAGGGGCATGGCGTCCGCCCACCGGCGCTCCATGGGAAAGTCGAACTGCGGGTAGCGGCTCATCTGCAGCCAGCGGATGCGCTGCTTGACGAGATTGTCGACCCAGGCCTGGGGCGAGGGATCGACCCGCGGCTGGCACTGCGGGTAGTCGACGGCGTTGCGCAGGTCGGCCTTGTTGATGTTGACGTAGCGCACGTCCCGCTCCAGCCGGGGACCCATCACCGGATAGACGAAGTAGTTGTTGGGCGAGTGGACGGCGGCGACGTTGCCGGTCCCGCCGTGCTCGTCGAGCCACGTCCAGCCGCCGGCATAGAAGCGGGTCGAGGTCATGTGCACGGTGAACTCCTTGGCCAGCGCCCGATCGCGGTCCTTGACGCGGAATCGGGTCAGCCAGGGAGCGCCGAGCAGGAGCAGCGCGAGGGCCGTCCAGGCGAGCGCGCCGCGGCGGCGGACGGCGAAGGCGCGCAGCGTGGACGAGAAGGCCAGGATCACCGCGCCCAGGTCCGCAAAGGCGATCGCCAGGCGCACGCCGGTCGGCATCTCGGCGTGGAGCTGCAGCAGCCCCTGAATCGTGAAGGCGAGAGCGATGCCCTCCATCCAAAGGTCGCGCACGCCCCGCCGCTCGGCCAGCGTCACGGCGCCGGCGAAGGCGAGGCCGAGGGCCGGGATCAGGTAGCGGACGTTGGCGAAGACGTGGAGGTTCTTGGCGAAGGGGACCGTCAGCCAGAAGGCGAGCTCCGCCCAGATCTGCAGGGTGACCACCAGTCCCTCGCGCCAGGATTGCCGGCCGAGGCCGAAAGGCAGGACGCAGGCCGCGAGGAGGAGCACGAAGGCCTGGGGTCCAGCCCCCAGCTCCAGCGACTGCGGCCGCGAGTTGCCCAGGAAGGCGTCGACGAGCAGTCCCTGGGAGAGCATCTGGTGATGCAGGTCCACCACCGAGTTCTTGCGCGGGATGGTCGGCCGGTTGGCGTTCTGCTTGCCGCTCGCGGTCTGCTCGCAGGCGAGGGCGAGCGGATCCGCTCCGGCGGCGACGTTGCGCAGATAGAAGAAGCTGCCCAGCGCCGCCGCCACCAGGAGGGCCCCCAGCACCTGCGGCGCGCGGCGGCGCCAATGTCCCCAGGCGAGCGGCACGGCGGCCCCGGCCAGGGCCATCGCGTAGGGAACGCCCAGCACCTTGGCACCAGCCGCGAGCCCCAGTCCGGCACCAGCGAGCGCCGCCGCGCTCCAGTCCGGCTCCCGCAGCCAGCGCAGCGCGAAGAAGACCGCCGCGACGAGGACCGCGCCGACGAGGATGTCCACGTATTGGGCGGCGGCGAAGCGCACGACCGTCGGCGTGACCAGCACCAGGAAGAGAGCCAGCGGCCAGGAGCGGCGCGCCCCGAGCTGGCGGGCGACGCCGCCCGTCGCCAGACCGAGCAGCAGCCAGTGGGGCAAGGTCGCGAGGTTGACCCAGAACTCGCTGTGCGAGGGAGCCATCCACCACCAGAACCAGACCGAGCCGTTGGCCGGCACGTAGCCGTAGTAGTTGATGGGGATGTTGCCGAAGACCGGAGCGAGGTTGCGATCCCGCAGCCAGGTGCCGGTGAGCAGCAGGTGATACATCAGGCTGTCCCAGGAGAGCGGCGGGCGCACGAGACCGCGGAGCGCCTCACTGCCCACGGCGTGCAGAGTGATCAGCGACAGCGCGGGGTGGGCCCGGAGGATCCCCCAGCTCCGGCGGCCGATCGCCGCCGCGGGTCCGCCGACCCCGCCCGGCGGCGGCGATCGGCGGATCGCCAACAGCAAGGCGAGGATCAACCCTCCCTGGAGGATCAGCGCCAGCTCGATGCGCAACAACCCGAGGGCGCCGAGGAGGATGCCGATTCCCACGGCTTCGCCCGTCGCCAGGAGCAGGGACGCGATGGCGAGCGCCAGCGGATCGCCCCGCTCGCCGAGCAGCCGCAAGGCCGCAAGATAGCCGCCCAGCAAAAGGAATCCCACCGCGATGAGCGTCAGCAGGGCGCCCAGCAGGTCGATGAAAAACATGGGCGCGATTGTTAGCACAGGCTCCGGGGCGGGTGCTAGCATGCGCGCCCGTGCAGGACGCCGCCTACTTCGCGCGCGAATACTTCGAGCTCCACCCCGGCAAGGTTAAATACCTGCGGTACCTGGTGGAGCTCCTGCGCTCCCACGGCATCCGTGGCGGCCGCGTGCTGGACGTCGGCTGCGGCTACGGCTTTCTGCTCGCGGCGCTGGAGACGGCGGGGTACGAGGCGCACGGGATCGAGGTCTCGGCCCACGCCGCGGAGCAAGCCCGCCTGAGAACCCGCGGGCAGGTATTGCAGCAGGGAGCCGAGGAGCCCTTCCCCTTTCCCGACGGCCGCTTCGACGCCGTCACCCTGCTCGACGTCATCGAGCATCTCGACGGCTACCCGGCCACCCTCGCGAGCTGCGCCCGCTGCCTGCGGCCCGGGGGCAAGCTCTTCGTCATCACCCTCAATGCCCACAGCCTGGCCCGGCCTCTCCTCGGCAGGCGCTGGGCCTGGCACCAGGATCCCACGCACGTCCACATGTTCTCCGCCCGCATGCTGCGGCAGGGCTTGGAGGGTGCCGGGCTCGCGGTGGAGACGCTGAAGACCGAGTCGAACTTCTGCTCGGTGGGCGAGGGGACGAAGTTCCTCAAGCCGCTGCGGGTCATCGGGCGGGTGATTCACACCCCTGTCCTCGGAGATTCCTTGCTGGCGGTGGCGAAAAAGCCCATCTAACGCCGTTTTGGCAGCTCCCCGGCGATCAGCTTCAGCGTCGTCTCGACGACCGCCTGGAGCGGTCCGGCGTCGGCGACGCCGCGGCCGGCGAGCGGGAACGCGGTGCCGTGATCGACCGAGGTGCGCAGGAAGGGGAGCCCCAGCGTCCAATTCGTGGCGAGGCCGAAGGAGGCGGTCTTCACCGCGATCAACCCCTGGTCGTGATAGAGCGCCAGCACCCAGTCGAACTCGCCGCGGCAGGCACGGGCGAAGAGGGAGTCGGCGCTCTCGGGCCCGTGCACGTCGATGCCGCGCCCGCGGGCCGCCGCCACGGCCGGAGCGAGCACGAGCGCCTCCTCCTTGCCGAGGAGCCCCCCTTCTCCGGCGTGCGGGTTGAGACCGGTGAGGGCGATGCGGCCCCCGGCGTGGCGGTCCAGACAGTCGAGGGCTTCCCCTACGGCTTCACCGGTGATCCCGTCGAGAGCCGCGCGCAGCGGCAGGTGCACGTTGAGCAGAGCCACCTGGAGCTCGGGGGCGAGAAAGGCCATCAGGTAGTCCCGGCCGTAGCGCTCCAGACCGCACGCCTCAGCCAGGTAATCCGTGTGGCCCACGAACCCGGAGAGATGGTGACGCGCGATGGACTCCTTGCTGACCGGGGCGGTCACCAGCGCGTCCGCAATGCCGGAGCGGACGAGTGCGATCCCCGCGTCGAGGGCGGCCATGGCGCCGGCGGCGTCGGCCGGACCGGAGGAGCCGAAGGTCACGGCGCGCCGGACGCCCACGGGATCGAGCACCGGGATTCCGTCAGCGGTCAAATCCTGACGCGAAGGCGGACCGGCGAGGTATCGCAGGCGGTCCCAGGGAAAACGCGGCAGGACGGTCCTGAGCGCCTCCAGCGCCGAGCGCTCCGCCACCAGGAGGGGACGCCAGTCCGCCGGCTCCGGCGAGTCGTGGAGAAGCTTGAGCAGGATCTCGGGCCCGATTCCCGCGGGATCGCCCTGGGTGAGGGCGAGGACGGGCCTCACCGTTCGAAGTCGCTGTCGCCGCCGTTCCGCTTGCCCCGCCGCTTCAGCTCCTCTTCCTTGAACATGTAGCGGATGACGTGCTTCTGGATGAGCAGGTTGGGGCCGGAGTGGCGGTTCAGCTTGAGGGCGCCCTTGTCGTACCACTCGATCCAGCCGCGCAGCTCCTCGCCGTCGTTGAGGATCACCACCATCGGCGTCTTCGCCGCCATCTGCTTGAGGTAGTAGAACTCCTCGGCGTTGGTCTGCTCGGGCGGCGATTGCTTGCGGCGCACGCTGCGCGAAGGGAGATCCTTCTTGAGCTCGTTCATGTCCGGGCGTATCAGTTTGCGGTTGGCCATGTGGGATTCCATCGCGTCGTGACTATGCCGTCGCTGGCACCGCAGACCGGTTGTCCGGGTTCCGGGTTTTGTAGGCCTCGTCCTCGTACGCCAGGCAGCAGAGAAGCCTGCCGCACTGGCCGGAGATCTTGGAGGGATTCAAGCTCAGGTTCTGGCGCTTGGCCATCTGGATGGAGATCGGCCGGAAGTCCTTCAGCCAGGTCGAGCAGCAGAGGGTGCGGCCGCAGATGCCGATGCCGCCGATCAGCCCGGCCTCGTCGCGCGCTCCCACCTGCACCATCTTCACCCGCACGGAGAACCGGCTCGCCAGGTCGCGCACGAGCTGCCGGAAGTCGACCCGGCCGTCGGAGGTGAAGTAGAACGTCGCCCGCTTGCCGTTGAGCGAGAAATCCACCAGCGAGATCTTCATGTCCAGACCGAGGGCGCGGGCCCGCTCCTGGGCGAAGAGCTTGCCGCTCATCTCGCTCTGGCGCTGGCGGTCGTAGGCGGCGAGGTCTCCGGGGTCGGCCGGCCGCAGGATCGGCCGCGCCCCCGCCTTCTGGCAGGGCTTGAAGACCGGCATCGGCGACTGCTCGACGACGCCGAACGTGGGTCCCGACTCGAGATCCACCACCACCTTCTCCCCCCGGGCGTAGATGCGCTCACCCGCCGAGCACAGCGTCAGATTGGTCTCCTCGCGAAAACGTACGCCGACGAAAGCGTTCTCGACGGCGGTCGACATCCCTTTGAAAGCGCAACCGTTACATCCGGACATCGTGATTTCCATTCCATACGCGACAGCGACCTGAAACCCTATGCAGGAAAGGTACCAACGCCCTCGGGAGCGCCGGCCCGCCCGGGTCAGGTCGCCGTAGTGATTCGGTGCTCGGGACCGCTGGGATCCATTCTGACCCCAGCGGCTCCCGGCGTCAACAGCGCATCAGCACGTTATCACGATCCCTCGGGGAGCCCGCCGTCGAGCAGGCGCCGGCCGATGTCGCGGCGGTAGACGCTGTCTGGCCAGTCGATCTCGGCGACGGCGGCATAGGCGCGGCCGAGGGCGCCGGCGAGGTCGCGGGCCAGGGCGCATACGGAGAGCACCCGCCCGCCGGCGCTCACCAGCACGCCGTCCGCGAGGCGGGTGCCGGCGTGGAAGATCTCGACGCCGGGCAGGGCGCCCGCGCGCTCGAGCCCGCCGATGGGCTCGCCGTCGAGCGGCCGGCCGGGGTAGCCGGGGCTCGCCAGCACGACGCACGCCGCCACCTCGCGGCGGAAGGAGAGCCGGCGCGCGTCGAACCGCCCGGCGGCGCCGGCGGCGAGGACGGGCAGGAGATCGTCCTCCAGGCGCAGCATCAGGACCTGCGCCTCGGGATCGCCGAAGCGGGCGTTGAACTCCAGCACCCGCGGCCCTTCGGCGGTGAGGATGAGGCCGGCATAGAGGACGCCGACGAAGGGGCGCCCCTCGGCGGCCAGACCGGCGGCCGCCGGCCGCAGGATGGTCTCGACGGCCTCGGCGGCGGCTTCGGCCGAGAGCCCTCCCGAAGGGCTGTGGGCGCCCATGCCGCCGGTGTTGGGGCCGGTATCCCCGTCGCCGACGCGCTTGTAGTCGCGCGCCGTGGCCAGCGGCAGCACCCGCTCGCCGTCGCACAGCGCCATGAACGAGACCTCGTCGCCGGTGAGGAAGGCCTCGACGACCACGCGGTCGGCGCTGGCGCCAAAACGGCGCTCCTCGAACAGGGCGCGGAGGGCGTCTTCCAACTCGGCTGCGTCGCCGGCGATGAGCACGCCCTTGCCGGCGGCGAGGCCGTCGGCCTTGAGCACCACGGGATAGCCGAAGCGCCCGGCCTCCCTGCGCGCCGCCGCGGCGTCGTGCACGACGGCGAACGGCGCCGTCGGGATACCGCACCGCTCCATGAACTGCTTGGCGAAGACCTTGCTCCCCTCCAGCTCGGCGGCGCGCCGCGTGGGGCCGAAGATGGCCAGCCCGCGGCGGTCGAATTCGTCCGCGATGCCGAGGGTGAGCGGCAGCTCGGGACCCACCACGGTGAGGTCGATCCGCATCTCGGCGGCGAAGTCCGCCAGCCGCTGCACCTCCTCCGCGGCGAGCGGCACCCGGTCCGCCACCCGCGCGATGCCCGGGTTGCCCGGCGCGCAGTACAGCTCGCGCAGCAGCGGGCTCTGCCGCAGCTTCCAGCACAGGGCGTGCTCCCGCCCGCCGCCGCCGACCACCAGCACCTTCATGCCCTCCTCCGCACGGCCGCCTCCAGGGCCGTGATCGCCATCGCGTCGACGACGTCCTCCACGGAGCACCCCCTCGACAGGTCGTTCACCGGCCGGGCGAGCCCCTGCAGCAGCGGTCCGATCGCCCGTGCGCCGGCCAGCCTCTCGGTGAGCTTGTAGGCGATGTTGCCGGCGTCCAGATCGGGAAACACCAGCACGTTGGCGCGGCCCGCCACCGGGCTCCCCGGGGCCTTGCGCCGCGCCACCTCCGGCACCAGGGCGGCGTCCGCCTGGAGCTCGCCGTCCACCTCGAAACCCACCCCGCGCCGCCGCAGGACGGCCAGCGCTTCGCGGACCTTCCCGACTCTGGGATGCGCGGCGCTCCCCAGGGTCGAAAAGGAGAGGAGGGCCACCCGCGGCTCCTCGCCGAGCAGCACCCGGCAGCTCGCCGCCGCAGCCTCGGCGATGTCGGCCAAACCTTCAGGGGTGGGATCGGGCACGACGCCGCAGTCGCTGTAGATCAGCCCGCGGCCGTCCGGCAGCACCATCAGGAAACAGGAGGAGACGACGCGCAAGCCGGGCCTGGGGCCGATCGTCCGCAGCGCCGCCCGCAAGGTCTCGGCCGTGGTCGCGAGGGCGCCCATGACCGCGCCCTCCGCGCGCCGGGTCGCCACCAACAGGTCGGCATAGTAGAGCGGCTCGCGGGCGAGGTCTCCGGCGAGGCCGGGGTCGAGGGCGCACGCGGCGAGCCGCTCGGCGAGGAATTCGGTCAAGGCGGGGAGATCGGGGTCCGCCGCGGGGTCGAGAACCGGCACGGCCAGCCGCACCCCGGCGGCCCTGGCGGCTCTCTCCACGGCCTGCCGCGCGCCCACCAGCGAGGCCCGGCAGAGGCCGAGGGACGCGGCGCGCTCCGCCGCGGCGACCACCCGGGGCTCCTCGCCTTCGGCGAGCACGATCGCGGCGGGAGGCCGCACCGCGGCGGCGCGCGCCTGAAGGTCCGCGAGAAGGTGAAGCGCCTCGGGCACGGGATTCAAGGGGACGGGTCCGCTCCGCACGGCGTGGCAACTCTAGCATTCCGGTCGGCCCTGATATTTTCCCCCCGATGCGATTCAGCCGTCTGCTCCCGCTCCTCCCGCTCCTCATCTCTCTGCCCGCCCGCGCCCAAGGTCCCGCCGCCGACTGGCGCACCCTCTCGACGCCCCACTTCCGGGTCCACTATCCCGCGCCGTCCGAGGCCTGGGCGCGGGGAGCCGCGGCGCGCCTGGAGTCGATCCGCGAACGCGTAGTCCGCGAGGTGGGTTACGAGCCGCCGGAGGTGGTGGACGTCCTCGTCTCCGATCCGCTGGCGGATCCCAACGGCCAGGCCCTGCCCTTCCTCGGCTGGCCGCGCCTGATCCTGTGGACGAGCCCGCCGGGGCCGGAGTCCGAGCTCGGCCACTACGCCGACTGGCCGGAGCTGCTGATCGTCCACGAGGAGACGCACCTGGCCCACCTGCTGCGCCCGTCGCGCAACCCGCTGCGACGGCTGCTGGCCGCGGCCATACCTTTGAGCCCCATCGCGCTCGCGGCGCCGCGCTGGGTGATCGAAGGCTACGCCACGGTGGTCGAGGGACGGCTCACCGGCTCGGGCCGGCCCAACGGCGATGTGCGCGCCGCCATCCTCCGGCGGTGGGCGCAGGCCGGCAAGCTCCCCTCCTACGACCGCCTGGCCATGGACGCGGAGACGTGGGAGGGCGGCAGCATGGCCTACCTGCTGGGCTCCGCCTATCTCGAGTGGCTGGAGGAGCGCGCCGGCCCGGGGAGCCTGCGAAAGCTCTGGGCGCGCATGACGGCGCGCACGCCGCGCAGCTTCGAGGATGCCTTCCGCGGCGTCTTCGGCGAATCGCCCGCCGACCTCTACGACCGCTTCTGCGCCGAGCTGACCTGGCGGGCCTTCGAGGCCGAGCGGCGGAGCGGCGGAGCGCCCGTGGAAGGCGAGCTGTGGCAGGACCTGGCGTGGACGACCGGCGCGCCCGTCGTGGCGCCCGACGGCGAGCGGCTCGCCGTCGTCTTCCGCTCCAAGAAGCACCCCGCCCTGCTCGTCGTGCTCTCCACCGCGCCCGACGAGGACGCCGAGCGGCGGTGGCGCCAGCGCCAGGAAGAGATGCTCAAGCGGGACCCGCAAGACGTGCCGGCGGTGCGCACGAAGCCGCTGCCCCACGAGGTGCTCCACACCCTGGAATGGCACGACGGCCCGGAGCCGACGACGCCGCGCTGGATGCCGGACGGCAAGTCCATCCTCTTCGTGCGCTTCGAGCCGGACGACCGGGGCTTCCTGCATCCCGACCTCTTCTTCTGGGAGCCCGACACCAGGAAGGTCCGCCGCGTCACCCGCGAGGCGGATCTGCGGGATCCCGATCCGGCGCCGGACGGCCGCTGGGCCGTGGCGGTGCGCAACCGCGACGGCTACTCCCAGCTCGTGCGGGTGGACCTCGGCACCGGCGAGGTGCGGGCGATCACCGAGCCGTCGGCCGAGGAGGTGTACGACCGGCCGCGGGTCTCGCCGGACGGCCGGCGGATCGCCTATGCCCTCCACCGCGAAGGCGCCTGGCGGCTCGTCCTGCGGGAGGTCGACGGCGGAGGAACGGTCGCGCTGGCGCCGCCCGCGGACGCGACGGTCTCCTCGCCCGCCTGGAGCCCCGACGGACAGGTCGTCTACGCCGTGGTCGGCCTGCGCGGCTTCATCGACGTCTATGCCTTCCCGGCCGATGCGGACGGCAAGGCCGGCGGTCCCGTGCCCCTGACCCGGACCCAGGGAGCGGCGCTGGCGCCGGCCCCGACCCCCGACGGCGACGGCCTCTTCTTCCTCTCGCTGGAGCCGGACGGCCTCGACCTGCGCCGGCTGGAGATCCCGCCGCGCGGCGCGGCGGCCGCCGCGGCTCCGCCGCGGGCCGAGCCGCCGCCCGAGCTG
>DATBGJ010000403.1:0-2203 GCA_036558045.1 Thermoanaerobaculia bacterium | reverse complement strand
CCTCGACCGCCACATGCTGGGCGTGCCGGCGAAAGAGGCGAAGATCGTCCTGCGGGGAGACCAGGAGCACGCTCTTCGGCGGCTCACCGAAGGTCTCGACCGCCGCGAGCTGGCGCCGTTCCTCCTCCAGGGCATGACCGGCTCGGGCAAGACCGAGGTCTACCTGCGGGCGGCCGAGGCGGCGCTGGAGCGCGGCCGGACCGTCATCCTGCTGGTGCCGGAGATCGCTCTCGTGCCGGCGTTGGCGCGCGCCGTCGAGCAACGGTTCGGCGAGGACCTGGCGATCCTCCATTCGCTGCTCGGCACCGGCGAGCGCCACCAGGAATGGGAGCGCGTGCGCCGCGGCGAGGCGAGGATCGTGCTCGGCCCGCGCTCGGCCCTCTTCGCGCCGCTCAAGGACCTCGGCCTCATCGTCGTCGACGAGGAGCAGGACACCTCCTACAAGCAGGAGACCCTGCCGCCGCGCTACAACGCCCGCGACCTCGCCCTGGTGCGCGGCCGGGACGCGGGCGCCGCGGTGCTCCTCGTCTCCGCCACGCCGAGCCTGGAGAGCCGCTACAACGCCGAGCGCGGCAAGCTCGGACGGCTGGAGCTCACCGAGCGCGCCGGCCAGGGAACGCTTCCCGACACCATCCTGGTGGATCTGCGCGGGGAAGGCCTCTCGCGCCGGCCGGGCGAGGCCCACTTCTCCGAGCGCCTGCGCGCCGAGATCCTGCAGACCCTGGCGGAAGGCGATCAGGTCATCCTGCTGCGCAACCGCCGCGGCTACGCGCCGATGCTGCTCTGCCGGGCCTGCGGCGAGGACTTCCGCTGTCCGGACTGCGGCCTGCCGCGCACCTACCACCGGCGCGACCGCCGGCTGCTTTGCCACTACTGCGGCTCCATGCTGCCGGCGCCGAAGCTCTGTCCCGTCTGCGGCGAAGAGGCGCTGGAAGCGATCGGCACCGGCACCGAGCGGGTGGAGGAGGACTTCCGCGAGCTGTTCCCGGGCGTGACCGTGGACGTGCTCGACCGCGACACGGCCCGCCGGCCGGGCGGTCCCGCGGCCATCCTGGAGCGCTTCTCGCGCGGCGAGGTGCAGGTGCTCATCGGCACGCAGATGGTCTCCAAGGGCCATCACTTCCCGAACGTCGCGCTGACCGCCGTGCTGGCGGCGGACGCCTACCTGGGCTTTCCCGATTTCCGCGCCGTCGAGCGCACCTACAACCTTCTCGTGCAGGTGGCCGGGCGAGCGGGCAGGGGAGAGAAGCCCGGCCGCGTCGTCATCCAGACCTATCATCCGGAGCACTACGCCATCCAGGCCGTGCTCAAGCAGGACGACGAGGCCTTCGCCCGCGAAGAGCTGCGCTTCCGCCGCGTCTTCCACTATCCGCCCTACACGCGCCTGATCCAGCTCCTCGTCCTCGACAAGAACCGCGATCGCGCCTGGAAGGAGATCTCCGGCCTCGCCGCGGACTTGTCCGCCCATCCGCTCTGCCGCGGCGTCCGCCTCTCCGGTCCGGCCCCGGCGCCGCTGGAGCGCCTCCGCGGCCAGTGGCGCTTCCAGCTCCTCGCCCGCTCCGCCGACGGCCGCGGCCTGCACCGGCTGATGGAAGAGGTGCTGCCGAAGAACCCGGGGTACGATCTGGTGGTCGATGTGGATCCGCAGCAGCTTCTATAGAGACAGGAAGTGCTTTTGACATCAGATGCGTGATGCGAGAAGATACAAGGGATGCGAACGACCCTCGATATCGACGACGACATCCTGCAGGCAGCCAAAGAGATCGCCGCGAGTCGCTCCACAACGGCCGGCCGGGTGCTCTCGGATCTGGCGCGAAAGGCCCTTGAGCCGAAGCGGGTTCCCAGCGTGCGCAACGGGGTCCCGCTCTTGCCGCGTCGCCCGAAGGGGAGGCCGCGTCCGACCATGGCGCTGGTGAACAAGCTGCGGGACGAGGATTGAGCTTGGTCGCTTTGCTGGACGTCAACGTCCTGGTGGCGCTGTTCGATCCGGATCACGTCCATCACGAAGCCGCTCATACATGGTTCGCCGCCCATCGCGGCGCTGGCTGGGCGACCTGCCCGTTGACGGAGAATGGCTTGATTCGCATCCTGTCGAATCCGGCGTACGCGGCCACTCTCGAGACGCCGGCCGCGCTCGTCCGGCGTCTCGAGGCTTTCTGAGCGAGCGGCGGTCACGTGTTCTGGGCGGACGAAGTCTCCCTGA
>DATBGJ010000402.1:0-4320 GCA_036558045.1 Thermoanaerobaculia bacterium | reverse complement strand
TGGGGAGCCTGGTGGAACTGGGACCCGCGCCAGACCTCGATCCTGGCGGTGATCCTCTTCTACGCCGCTTACCTGGCCCTCCGGCAGTCGGTGGAGGAGCCCGAGAAGCGGGCCCGGCTCGCCGCGGCCTACGCTCTGCTGGGGCTCGTGGTGACCCCCTTCCTCTACTGGGTGGTGCCGCGGATCACCTTCTCCCTGCATCCGGACCCGGTGGTCAACCAGTCCGGCAAGGTGGACATGGACGCGCCGAACCTGCAGGTGCTCTTCGGCAGCGGGCTGGGATTTGCGGGACTGTTCTTCTGGGTTCACAATCTACAGTGCCGGCTGGAGGCTCTCGCCGAGCGCCGGGCGGCACTGAAGGAGTAGAGGCCGTGGAAACCACCGCCAACGCCAACCTCTGGATCGTCGCCGTCAACCTCGTCATCTGGACGGGGGTGTTCCTGTACCTGCTCCGCCTCGGCAAGAGGCTGCGCGAGATGGAGAAAGAACCATGAAAAGGAATCGGCTCTACATCCTCGGCGGAATCCTGCTGCTGGCCTTCGCCGGCTTCTCGTTCACCGCCTTCAAGAACACCATGACGCCGTACGTCTCCTTCGCGCGGGCGCGCGAGGGCGGCCGCATCGTGCAGGTGGCCGGCGCGCTGGAGAAGGGCAGCTACTCCTACGTCGACGCCCGGGAGTCGCTCTTCTTCACCCTCAAGGACCCGAAGAGCAGCGAGACCCTCAGGGTGCGCTACAAGGGCCTGAAGCCGGCCAACTTCGAGGACGCCATCAGCATCGTCGCCATCGGCCGCTTCGACGAGCAGGCCAAGGAGTTCGAGGCGGACAAGCTGCTGGTGAAGTGCCCCAGCAAGTACCAGGGCGCCGAGGTGAAGACGTACAGTTAGACGTTCCTCTTGTAGGGGCGGCGACGCCAAGCGAAGGAGACCGAAGTGGACTATCTCTCCCATCTCTACATGCCCGGTGCGCTCGCCCTGTGGTGCGCCCTCGTCTTCGCCTTGTCGACGATGTGGGGCTACACGCTGGCGCTCAACGGCGACTCCGGCTCGCTGACCTTCGCCCGCCGCGCCTACGGCTTCTTCGCCCTGTCGATCGTGCTCGGCGCCGTGATGCTGTCGCTGCTGCTGCTGATGCGCGACTTCCGCGTCGAGTACGTCTACCAGTACTCGGGGCTCGACCTGCCGGGCTACTACCAGCTCGCCGCCTTCTGGGCCGGCCAGAAGGGGAGCTTCATGATCTGGCTCCTCTGGGGCACCCTGCTCGGCCTCCTGGTGCGGCGGACGGCCGGCAGGAACGAGCCGGCCGTCATGGCGATCTACACCCTGACGCTCATGGGCCTGCTGCTCATCCTGGTGCGCGAGAACCCCTTCGTCATGCTGGGCAAGACCCCGGTCGACGGCCAGGGCCTGAACCCCCTCCTGCAGGACAACTGGATGGTGATCCATCCGCCGATCATGTTCGTCGGCTACGCGGCGACCGCCATCCCCTTCGCCTTCGCCATGGCGGCGCTGTGGCGGCGGGACTACGACGGCTGGGCGGCGCGCGCCTTCCCCTGGGCCCTCGGCGGCTTCCTGGTGCTCGGCACCGCCATCCTGATGGGGGGCTACTGGGCCTACAAGACGCTCGGCTGGGGCGGCTTCTGGGGTTGGGATCCGGTGGAGAACGCCTCGCTCATCCCCTGGCTCTTCGGCACGGTGCTGATCCACGGCCTGCACATGGAGCGCGCCCAGGGGCGCTACCGGCGCGCCAATTACGTCTTCACCTTCCTGGCCTACATCTCCGTCCTCTACGGCACCTTCCTCACCCGCTCGGGCGTGCTCGCCGACTTCTCCGTGCACAGCTTCGTGGACCTCGGTATCTCCGGCTGGCTCACCCTGCTGCTGGGCGGCTTCTTCCTGCTGGGTCTCTACCTCATCGTCACGCGCTGGAAGGAGATCCCCACCAAGCCGAACGAGGACCCGATCCTCTCCCGCGGCACCTTCATGGTGCTGGCGACGATCGTGCTGCTGCTCTCGGCCCTCGCCATCACCGCCGGCACCTCGGCGCCCCTGTTGACCCGGTACATGAAGGAGGTCCGCCAGGTCGGGCCGAGCTTCTACAACCTGGTGAACCTGCCGATCGCGCTGCTGATCGGCCTGCTGCTGGCGCTCGTCCCCTATCTCACCTGGCGGGGCAACAGCGGGCGTGAGATCGCGCAGAAGCTCGTCTGGCCGGGATTCTTCAGCATCGTGGTGACGATCGCGGCGGCGGTCTGGAAGGTGCAGGACGTGTTCCACCTGGTGTTCATCCTGCTCGCCAGCCTCGCTCTCGCCACCAACCTGCAGAAGACGATCTCGAAGCTGCGCGGCCCGGGAGGCCTGCGGGCGGCCGGCGGCTACCTGGCGCACGTCGGCGTCGGGATCATCCTGCTCGGCATCATCGCCTCCGCCGGCTACGACGAGAGCACCAAGGTGACGCTGGTGCAGGGCGTGCCGCGCCAGGTGGGCAAGATGACCCTCACCTTCAAGCGCGTCGTCCCCCGCCAGGGCCGTGAGAAAGAGCGCATGGAGGTCGAGGTGACGCGCGCCGGCGAGCGGCCCTTCCTCGTCTATCCGAAGCTCTTCGTCAACGACCGCACCCGCCAGGTGATGGTCAATCCCGACATCAAGAGCTCGCCGTTCCAGGACCTCTACGTCTCACCGATCGACTTCGACCCCGGGCAGCTCCGCCTGCAGCTCGCCAAGGGCCAGTCGGGACGCATCGGCGACGCGGAGGTGCGCTTCGAGGGCTTCGACCTCCAGGCGGAGGGCAACGCCATGGCCGCCATGGCGGCCGGCAAGCCGATCACGGTCGGCGCGGCCCTCGCGGTCACCCGCGGCGGGCAGACGACGGCGGTCAAACCGCTCTACCGCCTCGATCCGGCGAACGGCGCGGTCGAGACGCCGCCCGCTCCCCTGCCCGGCGGCGGCGAGATCGTGGTGGCCGGCATCAACGCCACCAACGGCGCCGTGCAGCTCGAGCTGGCCGGCGTGGCCAATCCCGCCAAGCTCTCGCTGGACGTCACCCGCAAGCCGCTCATCCAGCTCGTCTGGGGCGGCCTCTACGTCGTGCTCCTCGGCGGCATCCTGGCGACGGCGCTGAGGTTCCGGGAGGCGCGAACCCGGGAGCGGATAGGGCAGATCTAGCTACGCCCCCACCGCCAGCCGGTCCGCCAGGCTGCCGGGCAGCCCGGCCTTGCGGATGCGGCGCTGGGCGTCGGCCACGGCATACGGGATGCGGTACCAGCGGACGACCTTGCGCTCGCTGTCGTAGGTCATGTAGGCGGCTCGTGGGTCGCGGTCGCGGGGCTGGCCGATCGAGCCGGGATTGATCAGGTAGCGCCCCTCCGGATGGAGCGCGATGCGGCCACCCGCGCCGCGCAGCGCCCGCACCCCCAGCACGCGTCCCTCCAGCGAGAAGAGCGACGGGATGTGGGTGTGCCCGAAGAACGTCACCGGCGTGGTGAAGCGGGAGAAGATCTCCCAGGCGTCGACGTCCGAGAAGACGTAGGTATCCTCGTCGAGCGGCGAGCCGTGGCAGATGGCGAGCCCTTCCTCCACCTGGACAGGTCCCCGCGGCAGCTCGCGCACGTAGCGCAGGTTGGGGGCGGCCAGCCGGCCGGTGGTCCACTGCGCCGCCGCCAGCGCCGTCTGGTTGAAGTTGCCGCCGGCGTCGATGCCCGCGGCCACCTTGTCGTGGTTGCCGCGCACGATGGTGAGCCGGGGGCCGAGGCGGCGCACCGCCTCGACGACCTGGTTGGGCGCCGCGCCGTAGCCCACCAGATCGCCGAGCACGAGCACGGCGTCGAAGCGCTTGCGCCGGGCCCGCCGCAGGACGGCCGCGAAGGCCTCCCAGTTGGCGTGCATGTCCGAGAGGATCAGGTAGCGCACTATCGGTTTCCGATCAACAGGGCGATCCTCGCCGCGATCTCCTCCGGTCCTTCGTCCGCGGCCACGTCCACCGTCAGGTCGGCCTGCCGGTACGCCGGCAGCCTATCCTGGTAGAGGGCGAAGGCCTGCGTCTCGCTCCTGAACAACGGGCGGTCCGTCTTGCCCAGGCCGCCGATGCGCGCCGCGATGGTGGCGAACGGCGGATGCAGCCAGACCGACAAGCCGCTGGCGCGGATCAGCCGCAGATTGGCTTCGAACACCATCGTACCGCCGCCCGTGGCCACTACGACGTCCGGCACGCCCAAGACCCCTCGCAGCGCCTCGGCCTCCATGCCGCGGAAGGCCGGCTCCCCATGGCGGTCGAAGATCTCCCGCACGGTCAACGCCGCGCCCCGCTCGATCTCCTCGTCGAG
>DATBGJ010000401.1:0-2827 GCA_036558045.1 Thermoanaerobaculia bacterium | reverse complement strand
CAGCGACGGGGCCGCGCTCTTCCGCCTCGCCGACGGCCGCATCCTGGCCGCGCTGGGGAACCGCGTGCTCCGCCTCGACCCCAGAAGGGGCGAGCTGGTGAAGGATCCTTCGCTCGCGGGCCTGGACGGCCATGGCGACATCTCCTACGTCGCCGAGGACGCGGACAAGAGCCTCTGGATGAACACCACGCCCCCGGCCGTGGCGATGCGGCGCGGCGCGGGCTGGGAGCCGGTCCCGCGCTCGCTCGTCGAAGTGCCGGCGCGCAACGTCGAGACGATCTTCGCGGAAGCGGACGGCGCCGTATGGCTGGCGAGCGAGAAAGGGGTCTTCCGCTACGCCGGCAGGCGCCAGGGCCGCGACGCTGCGCTGCCCTCGCCTCTCTTCTCCCGCATCACCGCCGGCGGCGATCAGCTCCTCTTCGGCGGCGCTCCCGGCGCCGCGCCGGCCGGCGTCGAGCTGCCGGCGGACGTGCGGCGCCTGCGCATCGAGCTGGCGCCGCTCTCCTTCCGCGCCGGCCTGCGCTTCCAGACGCGGCTCGAGCCGATCGACGCCGATTGGAGCCGTCCGGCCGCGGAACCGTTCGCCGAGCTGACGCGGCTGCCGCCCGGCCGCTACACCTTCCACGCGCGCACCGTCGGTCCCAGCCGGGAGACGGGACCGGAGGTCACCTGGTCGTTCCGCGTCCTGCCGCCCTGGTATCAGACGCCGTGGGCGCTCGGGCTCTGGCTCGCCGCCGCGGTGCTCGGCGTCCGCGGCTACGGCGGCCTGCGCAGCCGCGCGCTGCGGCACCGGGCGGCGCGCCTCGAGACCCGCGTCGGCGAGCAGACGGTGGAGCTGCGCCATACCGTGGAGGAGCTGCGCCGCGCCCATGGCGAGCTGGCGGCGGCGAACGCGCGGCTGGAGGAGCTGTCCCTGCGGGACGACCTCACCGGCGTCGCCAACCGGCGGCGCCTGCAGCACGAGCTGGAGGAGGAGTGGAGCCGCGCCCGGCGCCACGGCCAGCCGGTGGCCTTCATCCTCCTCGACCTCGACCTGTTCAAGCTCCTCAACGACACCCGCGGCCACCGCGAGGGAGACCTGTGCCTCCAGGTCGTGGCGCGCTTCCTAGGCGAGGCCGTGCGGCGGACGGGAGATCTGGTGGCGCGCTACGGCGGCGAGGAATTCGCGGTGCTGCTGCCGCAGACCGATCTCGCGGGCGCTCTCCAGGTGGCCGAGCAGCTCCGCGAAGGCATCGCGGCCCTGGCCATCCCGCACGACGCGGCTCCCCAGGGCCGCATCACCGCCAGCTTCGGCGTCGCCGCGCTCACCCCGGCGCCCGGCCAGCGGCCGGAGATCCTGATCGAGGCGGCCGACCTCGCCCTCTACCGCGCCAAGACCGAGGGGCGGAACCGGGTCTGCGCGGACGGCGCCGCCGGCGCCAGCCGGCAGGCCGTGGCCCGCTGAGAGATCGCACGCTCCGCTGTCACAATGCCTGCCTCTCGCTCACCTGATTTGGTGAAGGATTGTATCTATCAGCCAACCCAAGGAGGAGGTGACGGATGGAACGTAGAAGCTTCCGACGTACCGCCGTGGTCGCCGGTCTTCTCGGCCTCGCGGTCTGTAGTCTCGCCGCGGCCTTGAAACCCGAGCCAGCGGAATCCTGGCTGGATCAGAAGGCTTTCTTCAAGCCGGAGCTGTACATCAGCAGCTCGCAGGTGCCCGTCGAGGAGATCCTCGACCAACTGCCCAACCGGGCGGCGTGGGGAGCGTACCGGGTGGCGCGGGAGAAGGCGCTCGGAGCATCGTTGGGCGATATGCCTCTCGCCTACATCGATCCGCGTTCCGGCGCGGCCACCAACCTGATGGGCGCGTTCCCGGTGATCCCCGGACGCGGCGCCGGCAATCACGTCAAGCTCGCGGACCTGAGCAAGACTTTGGGCCGTCCCGTCACCAAGGCGAACAACAAGGCCGTCCTCGACGCCGTGCTCGCCTTCATCAACGCCAACCAGGTCGTGCTCGGCGTCGACCTGGATCAGATCGGAGACGGCCGCGCCGCCGACGTCACGGACGACCTCTGGCAGGTCAGCATCCCGCAGTATTACAAGGGCGTGCCGGTGCGCTACGGCCGCGTAGTGGCGACGATCAACCGCGGCAACATAGTTCTGATCGGCACCGAGACCTGGGGCAACGTGAAAGGCCTCAGCCACGTGCCGAAGCTCAGCGGCGCGGAGGCCTTGACCGCCGGTTTCGCCTACGCCGGCGGCCAGTCGGCGATGGATACGATCCTGCGCCAGCCGACGCTGGAAGTCATTCCCGTCAGCGCCTCGGGTCCGGTCGGTGCCGGCTACGACCACCGTCTGGCCTGGACCTTCGTCTTCCAGCGTTATCCCGACGATGCCCAGTGGGAGGTGATCGTCGACGCTCATAAAGGCGAGGTCCTGGCGCTCCAGGACGTCAACCACTACGTCACCCAGTCGATCACCGGCGGCGTCTACCCGCTGACCGACACCGGCATCTGCCCATCGAATACCACCTGCGGCACGATGCAGACCGGCTGGCCGATGCCGTTCGCCAACACCGGCTTCGCCGCGCCGAACAACTTCACCAACAGCGCCGGCCTCTACAACTACACCAGCGGCACGGCGACGACCACCCTGACCGGCCAGTACGTGCGCATCGTCGACTCCTGCGGCGCCGTCAGCAACAGCTCGGGCACCGGCGCGATCAACCTCGGCGGCACCAACGGCCAGCACGACTGCACCACCGGCGGCGGCTCGGCCGGCAACACCCCGGCCTCGCGCTCGGCCTTCTACGAGGTCAACAAGCTGGCCGAGATGGCCCGCGGCT
>DATBGJ010000400.1:0-6501 GCA_036558045.1 Thermoanaerobaculia bacterium | reverse complement strand
AACCACTGAGCCGAAACTGGCGACGAAACGGGGAAAGGACGTAGCGGCGGCCACGTAGGCCGCCGCTATGTCCCTTCGCTCGAGATTTCCAAGGCACGCCCGGTAGGAGCTGCCGCCAAGATCGTACCGCCCGCGCCCGCCAGCGCCGCGGCGACCGCCTCCTTGCGCTCGGCGGGAGCGAGCACGGCGAGGCAGCCGCCGCCGCCCGCGCCGCACGCCTTGCCGCCCCACGCGCCCTCCCCCACCGCGGTCCGCAGCAGGTTTTCGAGCACCGGCGTCGAGATCCCCGCCGCCAGGCGCCGCCGGTAGCTCCATTCGCGGCTCATCAGCTCGCCGACGCGCGGCAGGTCGCCCGCTTCCAGGGCCGGCGCCAGCGCGGCCGCGGTGCCGGCGATCCCCTCGAGCAGCTCCGTGACCTCGGGGTCCGCTTCCAGGCGCCGGCGCACGATCTGCCAGTTCTTGCCGGCGGAGAAATGGCTCTGTCCCGAGTAGACCACGAGCAGGCTGGCGGCGAGCGCCGGCAGGTCCACGGCGAGCGACCGCACCTGCTCGCCGCCGGGCAGCGGCCGGATCTCGAGCGCGCCGCCGAGGAGCGCCGGGTAATGGTCCTGCATGCCCGTGGGCAGGCCCATCAGCCTGGCCTCCAGGTCGCGCGCCATGCCGGCCCGCTGGCGCGGCTGCGAGCGCGGCCGGTCGAAGGCCTCCTCCGCCGCCGCGATGAAGGCCACGGCCATGGCCGAGCTGGCGCCGAGGCCGCCGCCGCGCGGCGACTCGCTGGCGAGCACCGCTTCGAAGGGAGGCAGCTCGAAGGCCTCGGCGATGACGCCGATGAGCGCCGCCTCGGCGTCCCTCGCCAGCTCGGCGGCCGACGCGGTCTCGGCGATCTGGTCACCCTGGCGCACGCGATAGCCGCGCGGCCGCGGGCGGAGCTGCACCGTCGCCGCCAGGTCCACGGCGACGTTGACGGTGCGCGCTTGCGGATGGAAGAGCCCGAGCGGCCAGATGTCGAGGGTGCCGCCGGCCAGATCGACCCGGCACCAAGCCTTCGCGGTGACCATCCGGAACGGCTGCGTCAGCGGGCCAGGGTCTCGCGCTTGACCGGCACCGCGGCGCCGCCCTTGGCGAGCTGCGTCTGCGGCGGCAGGCCCGGCACGCGGAGGTCCGGCGACAGGCCGCCGTCCCGCAGACCGGCCCGCAGCTCGTCCCGCCAGGAATGGAAGGCGGCCATCCTGGAAGCGGGAATGGGCTCGTCGCGGACGCTCTTGAGCGACAACGGATCGATCCAGCGGTCGCGATACTTCACCCGGTAGTCGAGGTGCGGACCGCTGGCGAGGCCGGTGGCCCCGGTATAGGCGATGATGTCGCCCTGCCGCACCCGGGCTCCCGGGCGGATGCCGGCGGCGAAGCGGGAGAGATGGAGATAGGCGGTGACGTAGCCGCCGGGGTGCTGCACCTTGACGACCTTGCCGCCGCCGCGGTCCCAGCCGGCGAAGGTCACCGCGCCGTTGGCCGTCACCTGCACCGGCGTGCCCACCGGCGCGCCGTAGTCCACGCCCCAATGGGGCCGGTACTCATGGAGCACCGGATGGAACCGGCGCTGGGTGAACATGGAGGTGATGCGCGAGTAGCGCAGCGGCGAGCGCAGGAACATCTTGCGCATCGGCCGGCCTTCGCCGTCGTAGTAGACCCCGGCGTCGCCGTAGCGGTAGGCCTCGTGCAGGCGGCCATGGTTGTCGTAGACCGCGGCGAAGATGGTGCCGACCTCGTGGAACTGGCCGTCGAGTTGGATCTCCTGGTAGAGCACCTCGAAACGGTCGCCCGCCCGCAGGTCCTTGGCGAAGTCGAGGTCCCACTGGAAGACGTCCGCCAGGCGATAGGCGAGGGGCGCCGGACCGCCGGCGGCGCGGATCGACTCCTCCATCGAGCCGGCGAGCACGCCGCGCACCGAGCGGGTCTCCACCCGGCGCTCGAACGGCTGCCAGTCGCTCTCCCAGCGCGCGCCCCGGCGCACCATCTGCACGCGGCCGCTGCCGGCGAGCGTCATCTGGAACGACGCCAGGGTCGAGTCGGGATTGAAGAAGGCCGAGTAGCAGTTGCCGGCCTTCAGGCTGCGCACGTTCACCGCGCCCGCCAGCACGCCGGTGGCCTCGTTGAGCTCGCCGCCGGCGAGGCCGAGCTTGGCGAACACGTCGGCCGCCGTCTCGCCGCGCAGCAGCTTGAACTCGACCGGCACCCGGGCATGATCGATCCAGCGGCTGGTTTCGTCGGGGAGGGTGATGCGGGCGTTGAAGCGGGAGGTCGGAGTGAGGGGGAAGGGTGAGCGGCTGTAGGCTTGGAGATCCCGCGTCGTCAGGAACAGGCCCGCGGCGAGAAGCCCGAGACCGACCGGCAGGAGCCAACGCAGGACGTTCGGGCCGAGATGTACCCTTTTCCACTGCATCCCAGCAGACCTCCCTCGCGGGGTATAAGAGGCAAAACCTCGATGTGCGATACGGCGCTGAGGGATAGTACAGGGGAGGCGCGGGAAAAGGCAACCCCTACCGCAGCAGATCCGCGATCACCTGGTCGGCGTCGTCGGGCAGCTTGCCGCGATAGGCGACCTGGCCGTCCTTGACGACGAGCAGGCCGGGGAGAGTGGCGATGTTGTACTTCTTCGAGAAGGTGCCGTCGGCGTCCAGGCAGACCGGAGCGCCGAAGCTGCGGCCGCTGAGGAAGCCCTGCACCGCCTGGGCGTTCTCCTGGAAGTTCACCGTCAGCACCCGCGCGCGGCCGTTCCAGCGGCTCGCCAGCGGATTGACGCGCTCGACGATGCCCCGCGAGCGCGGCGACCAGGAAGCCCACACCACGACGATGGTCGTGCCGCGCGCCAGGTCCGCGTCGCTCAGCCGCTCGCCGCCCATGCACGTCAGGCTGACCGGCTGGGCCTCGGCGGTCTTCGGGGTGCCGACGAACGCCGTCACCAGGATGACGAGAACCGTCACCGCCGCGAGCCAGCGAAGGCTCGGATGGTCGGGGTCTTGGGAGGAGGAATTCATCGCGGCGCTCCCGCGGAGCTCAGTGCAGGTCGGCGACGGTACGCCGATGAGGCAGGCTGGTCAGGATGCGCTGGCGCAGCCGCTGCGGAGCGCAGCAGCGGCAGGCCCTCTCCCGCACGATGAGCAGCAGCTTGCGGGTGTAGTCCACCTTCTTCGCGCAGTCGCCGCAGCCTCCGACGTGGTCCCGGAAAGGGCTCAGCATGTCCTCTTCCATCTCGCCGTCGAAAAACAGGAACAGTGCCGCGCTGACCTCTTTGCAGTCCATCGTCCTTCCTCCGGAGCTCCCAGGCTACAGCACTGTATGCGACGGGCGGTCGGTGCGTAACCCCCTCTGTTCAACTTGCCTGTGAGTTGGGATATTTCCGGGTTTGGACGACGGTCACTTGCGGCTGCGCATCTTGGCGGGCTCGCCCTCGCGCAGGTAGCCGTGCTCGCGGGCGAACTCCAGCATCGCCGCCTCGAGCAGCCGGCGGCCGCGATACAGGCGGCTCATCACCGTGCCGACCGGGACCTCCAGGATCTCGGCGATCTCCTTGTAGGAGAACCCTTCCAGATCGGCGAGTAGCACCACCATGCGGTAATCGGGCGGCAGCTTGTCCAGCGCCCGCTGCACGTCCTCGTCGAGCACGTTCTCCAGCAGCTCGTCTTCCGGGTTGCGGGCCTGCCGCGAGGGGTCTTCGCTGACCTGGTTCTCGAAGGACTCCTCGATCTCGGCGAAATCGCTCAGGGTCGGGGCCTGCTGCTTCTTGCGGTAGTTGTTGATGAAGGTATTCTTCATGATCTTGAACAACCACGCCTTGAAGTTGGTCCCTTCCTCGAATTTGTCGTAGTACCGGTAGGCCTTGAGATACGTCTCCTGCACGAGGTCCTCGGCGTCCTCGGCATTGCGGGTCATCCGGTAGGCCGTGTTGTAGAGCGCGTCCACGAACGGCATCGCCGCCGCCTCGAAGTTCCACCCCTTCTGGTGGTCGGCGCTGGGTTTTGCCATGCTTACCCCCTTCAGCGGAAACCTCTCCCCTCGACCCGGATACGCACAGATGATGCCAACGGTTTGAAGGCGAAAACGGCGGGCTGCGCCCCTATTGTACTGGATGTAAACGGTAACAGTCTGTCCTCGGAGGATGACAGCTTCCGAGGGTGTCGAGGCCGGACGCGCCGTCCTCTTTTCAGACGGACGGCGAAGACGGCTTCGCTCGTGGAGGTGTCGATTCGGCACGTGCGGGTGCCAGGAATACGGCGGCCTGACCCGGTGGGCTCGCCCCCCGTGAGAGGCTGATCGGCAATGGGCGGCCCTGCGGTACGGGGCGCTAGACCGCGGCGTCCTGCTGCGTGCCCCGCTCAGCACGTCACGTGCGCCGCTTGGCACGTCGCAGGACCCGCTTGGCACGTCGCGGGACCTGCCAGCCTGGGACGTGCCCCATGGGTCCCGGAGCGTGCTCCGCTCAGCACGTTACAGGACCCGGGAAATCTGCGGGCTAAGGAGGTCACGCTTGCGGGCCCATGGGTCCCGCGGCGTGCTAAGCCGGGCACGTGCGCCCCCCGCGGGTCCTGAGCTGTGACCCGCGGGTCCTGAACCGTGCTGAGCGGGGCACGGCGCGTGCCCCGCTTAGCACGCGACGTGCGCCGGAGGTCTGCTGACAGATTTCAAGGTCCTGCCAGGCGCTGAGGAGGTCGCGCAGGGGGCGGCGGAGGTCACCGCCAAAACCTCCTACCAAATGGTCTCGACCAAGGCACTTTCGAGAAGGCGATCGTCCGCGGTCACCAGTGGCATGCCCACGGCGCGGGCCGTCGCGGCGATCAAGCGGTCCGCCGGATCGCCTGGAAAGCTTTCGGGAAAGTGCACGGCCAGTGCCGCGATCTCCGGCGTGATCTCGCGCACGACCACGCCAGTCTGCTCGACGAGCTCTTCGATGAACGCCTCGGTCGTGCCCTGGACCCGTATCCGGCCGCGCGCGATCTGGTGCGCCAGCTCCCACAGCGTGATCGATGCGATGGCAATGCCGCTCCCGGCCAAGGCGCGGCGGATCGCTGACGCGGCTTTCCTCGACAGGCGATCCGGCTTGGTGGAAAGCCAAAACACCACGTGCGTGTCGAGCAGGATCACTTGAGGGCATCCCACGCCTCTGGCGGCAGGACCGGCGACACGATGTCGCCCACCTCCTCACCGCGCCCCACAAGGCAACCGAAGATTTTGTGGGGCTGCGGAAGATCGACCGGTACGAGCTTGGCGACGGGAACCCCGCGCTTGGTAATGACGACGGTCTCCCGCCGCCGCCGCACGGTTTCCATCACCTGCAAGCAGTGGGTCTTGAACTCTCCGGCGGGCATGGTGGTCACGTTCATGGTCATATCATAATGACCATGGATTGCAAGCGTCAAGGCTCGACTGCCAAATCCCTACTGCGGCATGCTCCAGACCGGCTTGCCGTTGGCGTCGTAGATCGCCACCGCGCGGCCCTGGGGACCGGCGACCATGGCCGCGCCGAGCTGGTCCTGGTCGGTGAGGCTGAGCACCGCTCCCTTCTGGCCGATGGCGAGCGTCACCTGCGCCTTGCGCCCGGGTTCCTCCAGCAACAGCGCCGGGCCGTTCGAGCCCACCACCAGCGACGCCGTACGGTCGGTGGCACCCGCCAGCCGCATCAAGCCGCCGTCGCCGGTGACGATGAGATTGAAACGGTCGTTGCCCGCGCCATCGGAGACATTGAGCTTCACCCTCGACGGCGCCTCCCGGCCGTCCAGGGTGGCGACGACCTTGCCCGTCTTGTCCACCAGCTCGAAGGCCACCGCCTGCACGACCTTGGGCGAGCTGCCCGCCTTGGCCTGCGCCATCAGGACGAGCGAGCCGGCCGCGAGCAGGACCGCTGCCGCGCCACGCCGCCAGCGCCGGTTCTGCCGCTCCAGCTTTTCAAGACGGGCAACGAGGGCATCCATCTCTGGTGAGGTCGGCATCGAGAGTCTCCTATCGTGTGATCTTCCGCCGTTCTTCGAGGCGGGCGCGAAACATACGCTCGCGCAGGGACTGGCGATCCCGAAGAGGTGGTGCCCGTCCTTGTTGTCCTTGGGGTCCTTTGTGTCCTTTGCATCTTACGGCAGCGGCAACAAGCTCCGCTTGGCGAACTCGATGAACGGCCCCGGGTAGACGCCCAACGCCAGCGTCGCCAAGGCGCAAAAGGCGATGGCGCCGACGATCGCCGGCGCGCGCAGCGGCACCGGCGTCGTCTGGTCCGAGTCGCGCAGGTACATGTTGAGCACGATACGGAAGTAGTAGTAGAGCGAGATGGCGCTGGTGAGCACGCCGATCACCGCCACCCAGCCCCAGCCCGCCTGCACCGCCGCGGCGAAGAGATAGAACTTGCCTACGAAGCCGCCGGTGGGCGGGATTCCCGTCAGGGCCACCATGAAGAGCAGCATCATCGCGGCCAGGAAGGGCGAGCGCCGCGCGAGGCCCGCGTAGTCGGCGCAGGTC
>DATBGJ010000399.1:0-5154 GCA_036558045.1 Thermoanaerobaculia bacterium | reverse complement strand
ATGACGCCGCGCTCCAGGGCGCCGCGCACCGTGGAGCCGTCGAGCGGCACCGCGTAGCGCCGCACGTCGTGGCCGTGGCGGCCGTCCCAGAAGCCGTCGCGGTAGCCGTTCCGATATCCGTTACGGTAGCCGTCGAAGTATGACGTGCGTACGAAGCTCCAGTGGTTGAAGTAGCCCCAGTCGCCGCCGGCCCAGCCGTAGAGGCCGAAGCGGAAGCCGAAGTCGAAGCCGAAGCGCGGGCCGTAGAAGCGGGTGTAGTAGCCGGTCGGGCACCAGCCGACGTAGCTCGGACCCCAGTACCAGTACACCCAGGCCGGCGACCAGACGTAACCGGGCTGCCAGACCCAGCCGTAGGCGGGCAGGTAGTCCCAGCTCCCGTAGTGATAGGGCACCCAGCCCCAGGGCTCATAGGAGATCCAGGTGAGGCCCGCCGGCGTGTAGATCCAGCGGCCGTCGTAGTAGGGGCGCCAGCCGGCGGCCACCCGCGGCCGCCAGTAGGGCGAGCCGTCGACGGTGACCCAGGAGCCGTAGCGGGCGAGCGGCGCCGCCTGGTAGCGCAGGTTGTCGTCGACGTAGGGCTGGTCCGTGGAGGCGTATTCGTCGTCCATCTGCCGCGCCCAGCGCTCCAACGTGTCGAAGCCGCCGGCCTCGCGCACCGCGGCCTCCGCGTAGCGATCGCCGTCGACGATCGCCTCCTCGTCGGCGCGTACGCTCTCGGTGCCGCGGTCGGTCACCACCTCGGCGGTGCCGCGGCGGACGACGACCTCGCTCCAACCCTCGCGGTCGGCGGTGACGCGGTAGACGCCGTAGTTCTGCGGATAGACCGTGGCGTTGGGCGTCTCGACGCGCGGCAGCTCGTCGCCCAGGGAATCCTGCAGCACCACGAGCTGCAGGTTGCCCTCGAGCAGCCGCAGCACGGTGGCGCGGTCGTCGCGGTCCGGGGAGGCGGCCAGCCGTTCGAGCACCAGCTCGCTGCCGCCGTCCACGCGCAGGAGGTTGCGGTCGGCGAGCACGATCTCCACCCGCGACCGATCGGGCACCGAGATGCGGTCGCCGGCGAGGACCGGCTGGTTGATCTCGGCGCTGGTGCGCTCGTCGGTGCCGGCCTGGATCAGCGTGGCCGGGCCTTCCACCACGCGGAAATAGCCGTAGCTGTCGTTCTCGGCGGCGGCCGGGGCCGCCGCCAGCGCGAGCAGGCTTGCGGCGAGCGCGAGGCTGGACACGAGCAACTTCTTCGACGCGTTCATCGCTTTGTTCTCCATGTGTCGGACGATACCCTCGTCCTCTGGAATCAGCAACTTCCGGACCAACCTCTTTATTCCTCGCCGGGCGCCCGCAAACTCCCCATTTTCCTGGGTTTCGCCCACGGCCTCAGCCGCCTATAATGGGCCGACCCGGCAGCGGTGGTGTCCACGCCAGGCGTCATGAGCGTCCCCTGGGGGAGGTCGACTTTGGCCATCAAGTGGTTCGGCGGCAAGAAACAGCAGGAGCCACAGGACTACACGATCGACGACCTGATCGTGCTCGAGCGCTACGACGAGGCCGAGGGACGCCTGCGCGCCCGCTTGAAGGACAATCCCAACGACCTGCATTCGCACCTCAAGCTGGCGGAGGTCTACACCGAGCTCCGCCAGTTCGAGAAGGCGGTGGACGAGTTCATCTACGTCGCCGAGGAGTACGCGCAGGACGGCTTCCACGACAAGGGCATCGCGCTGCTCTCCAAGGCGATGAAGCTGGCGCCGCTCGACCAGTCGCTGCGCTTCAAGGTGGAGAAGCTGCAGCGCGAGAAGGGCATGGAGCACGTGCGCTCGCAGGCGCTCGAGGGCCTGCGCCAGGCCGGCGGCACCCAGGCCGGGACCTCGGCCCTGGAGCTCAAGCGGCTGTGGCACAACCTCGCCACCAGCACCCTGGTGCAGCGCCTCGCCGGCACCGGCGAGCAGATCAAGCGGCTGTTCGCGGCCATGGAGCTCGTGCGCTTCGAGCCGGAGACGGTGCTGGTGCGCGAGGGAAGCCGCGACGCCTTTCTGTTGTTGATCGTCATCGGCGTCGTCGATGCCGCGGCGGAGACCGGCGGCCGCGTCATGACGCTGCGCAGCTTCACCTCCGGAGACATCGTGGGCGAAGGGGTGCTGCTCGAGCGCGGCGCCTGGCCGGCCGACTACCGGGCCTCAGGGCAGGTGACGGCGCTGAAGCTCACCCGCGAGGGCCTGGAGAAGTGCCTGGTGGGCAACTCCGACCCGCGAGGTTTCCTGGAGACGCTGCGCGAGCAGCACAACGACCGCGACGTCCTGGCCACCGTGCGGCGTCTGCGCTCCGGTTCTTGATGGCGATCCTCCCCATCCGCATCTATCCCGACCCGGTCCTGCGGGTGAAGTGTGCTCCGGTCGAGCGGTTCGACGCCGCGCTGCGCAAGCTCGCCGCCGACATGGTGGAGACGATGCACGCGGCTCCCGGCGTGGGCCTCGCCGCGCCCCAGGTAGGCACCGGGCTGCGCCTCGCCGTGGTGGATACCTCGGTGGGAGAGGACCCCGCGCAGCTCCATGTGCTGGTCAATCCGGAGATCGTCCGCCGCGAGGGAACGGAGTCGGACCTCGAAGGCTGCCTCTCGCTGCCCGGCATCAACGACAAGGTGGACCGGCCGCTCGCCATCACCGTGCGCGCCCGCGACATCGAAGGCAACCCGTTCGAGCTGGAGGTGGAAGGCTACCTGGCGCGCGCCATCTGCCACGAGGTGGATCATCTGGACGGCATCCTCTTCACCGATCACCTGCGCGGGCTGCGGCGGGAGCGCGCGCGGCGCCAGCTCAAGAAGCTGGCCGAAGAGCTGCGGCAGGAGGTGGCGGTTTGAGCCGTGCCTCGCGGCGCCTCGCCGTCTTCGCCTGCGGTCTTCTCGTCGTGGGGCTGGCGGCGTGCGGCGGCGGTGGAGGTGGGGGAGGCGGACCGACCGAGCCGCCGCCACCGCCGCCGCCCGGCATCGTCTTCACCGCGCAGGGCGTCGCCACGGCGAACAGCGTCTCGCTGGGGAGCGGCACCGGGACCACCGCCAACACCCTCATCCTGGAGGTGCGCGCCACGCAGGTCACGGATCTCTACGGCGTCGCCTTCGATCTCGCCTATCCGAACGCCGCGCTGCAGTTCGTCCGCGCGACGCCCGGCCCGCTGCTCGCCAACGGCTCCGTGCAGGCGGTCGCGGCGACGCCGGGAACGCTGGTGGTGGGCGGCACCCACCTCGGCAACGTGGCCGGCGCCAACGGCTCGGGCGTGGTGCTGACCCTGGAGTTCTCCGCCCTCGCCGCCGGCAGCGGCAACTTCGCCTTCTCGAGCAACACCGCCTTCGACTCCGACGGCGATGCCATAGCCGGCGTCGGCTGGGTGGCGGGGTCGGTGGTGGTGACGCGGTAGACTCCCGCGACCATGCCCCACGCCCTCCGCCTCTTCAACACCCTCGGACGCCGGCGCGAGCCCTTCCAGCCGCTCGACGCCGGCGAGGTCCGTATCTATACCTGCGGCCCCACGGTCTACAACGAGATCCACATCGGCAACCTGCGCACCTTCCTCTTCCAGGACCTGCTGCGGCGCAGCCTGCGCTACCTCGGCTACGGCGTCACCCAGGTGATGAACCTCACCGACGTCGACGACAAGACGATCCAGGGCGCGCACAAGGCCGGCATCCCGCTCGCCGAGTACACCGAGCCGTTCATCCGCACCTTCCTGCGCGACCTCGACGGCCTGCACATCGAGCGCGTCGAGCGCTTCCCGAAGGCGACCGAGCACGTCCCGGAGATGATCGAGATCATCGCCCGGCTGTTGGAGAAGGGTTACGCCTACGAGAGCGACGGCTCCGTCTTCTTCAGCATCGGCAAGGACGAGGACTACGGCAAGCTCTCCGGCTTCGACCTCGACCAGGCGCGGCAGGGCGAGCGGGTGGCGAGCGACGAGTACGGCAAGGACGACGTGCGCGACTTCGTGCTGTGGAAAGCGGTGAAGCCGGACGAGCCAGCGTGGGATTCTCCGTGGGGTCCCGGCCGGCCGGGCTGGCACATCGAATGCTCCGCCATGAGCATGAAGTACCTGGGCGAGACCTTCGACGTGCACTGCGGCGGCGTGGACCTCATCTTCCCGCACCACGAGAACGAGATCGCGCAGAGCGAATCCGCGACGGGGAAGCCCTTCGTCCGCACCTGGCTGCACGGCGAGCACCTGATCGTCGACGGCCAGAAGATGTCGAAGTCGCTCGGCAACCAGTACACGCTGCCCGATCTGCTGGCGCGCGGCTGCTCGCCGCGCGCCCTGCGCTATCTCTTCCTCTCGGTGCACTACCGGCAGAAGCTCAACTTCACCTTCGAGTCGCTGGAGGGCGCCGCCGGAGCGCTGCGCCGCGTCGACGAGATGCGCTTCCGGCTGGAGCACGCCGCCGAGCGGGGAGAGCCGGATACGCGTCTGGCCGAGGCCGCGGACCGCCTGCGCGCCGACTTCGCGGACGGCCTCGCCGACGACCTCAACTTCGCCGAGTCGCTCGCCGCGCTCTTCGGCTTCGTCAAGGAAGCCAACGTGGCGATCGAGGAGGGGAGGATCGGGACGGGGGACCGCCAGCGCGTCCTCGACGCCCTGGCGGACGTCGACCGCGTCCTCGGCGTGCTCGACGCCGCAGCATGGCCGGAGGGGCAGGCGCAGGAGGACGACGCCGCCGAGATCGAGCGCCTGATCGAGGAGCGCAACGCCGCCCGCGGCCGCCGCGACTTCGCCGCCTCCGACCGCCTCCGCGACGAGCTCGCCGCGCGCGGGGTCGTTTTGGAAGATACGCCCCAGGGGACACGCTGGAAGCGGCGGTAGGGGTTGCTCGGCAAAAGGACCCAAAGGGACCAAAAGGATGCCAAGGACAGCAAGGACTAGAAGGCTCGTTCCGAGCGGTATCTGTCCTTGGAATCCTTGATATCCTTTGAGTCCTTTCCTCTCTTAGGAACCTGTGGCCGACCACTTCCAGGACCAGCCCCACGCCCGCGCCCGCGGCAAGGTGGGGGAGGACGACGCCGTGCGCTGGCTCGCCGATCAGGGCTACGAGATCCTGGCCCGCAACGTCGTCAACCACGGCGGCGAGATCGACGTGGTGGCGAAGGACGGCGCCACCCTCTGCTTCGTCGAGATCAAGGCGCG
>DATBGJ010000398.1:0-18340 GCA_036558045.1 Thermoanaerobaculia bacterium | reverse complement strand
GCCGTCACCGCCGATCACGGCGAGGAGCTGTTCGACCACGGCGGCGTCCTCCACGGCTACACCCTCTACGAGGAGATGCTGCGCATCCCGCTCATCCTCTGGGCGCCGGGGAGGCTGCGGCCGGCCGTGGTCGAGTCGCCGACGGACACGCTGGATTTCCGCGCGGCCCTTCTCGATCTCGCCGGGTTCCATGCGGAGGATCCGAGCGCTTCGCTGCCGCGTCTGGCGGCGGCTTCGAGCCTCAGAGGAGGTCTCTACGCCGCCTGGTCTCCGCGCTTCAAGGTGATCTGGGCGCCGCGCACCAGTTCCGCCTGGGGCATGGGAGGAGGCTGGGGCCGCTCGCGCGATCCGGAGTACGTGTTCGACCTCGTCCGCGATCCGGGCGAGACGGTGAACCTCGCCGGTAGCGATTCCTTCGAGGTGGCCTGGCTGCGCTCGCGCCTGCTGGCCTGGGCCGAGCGCGGGCGTACGGTGGAGGAGCCGGCGGAGGCCCCCACGGACCGCGAGACGCGCGAGCGGCTGCGGGCGCTCGGCTACGTGAACTAGGCGAAGCCCGCGGCGCCTCAGCGGATGGCGTCGAGCGCGGTGCCGGCGAGCAGCGTCGGCACCGTGAAGGTCAGGCTGAAGATGACGTCATAGAGCCGCTGCGGCGTGTTGAAGACCGCCGGCGGAATCGACGCGGTGATCGCCGGCGGCGTCGCCGCGCTGAAGAGGTCGACGAGCCGCACCGCGGGCGGATCGGCCGGCGGCGGCGCGAACGGGGTCACCGCCAGCCGCTTCCGCAACGGCGCCGCGGCGCCGAATCCCGGCAACAGCGGATCGAGCAGCCCGGCGACCTGCAGCGTGAGGCCGATCGGTTCCGCGGCGTCGTCGAGCGTGTCCGGCGGCCGTACGCCGTCCTGCGTCGGGATGACCGCGACGCCCACGGAGAGCAGCCGCGCGTCCTCGATGATCCGTCTTCCGGCGGTCAGCACGTTGGTGGGAAAGCCGAGCTCGGCGGGACCCAGGGTGAGGGTGCGTTCCACCGCGAGCAGGATCGCCTCCGTCGGCGTCGGCGGCGCCGCGTCGTCGAAGGAGAGGGCGAGCTGGAGCGGCGAGGCGCCGAGCGGCCGCAGCGGCTTGAACGGCTCCTCCGGTCCCAGCCGCGTCAAGGGGCCGAGGCCGGCGATCGTCGGCACCAGCGCCGGATCGATCTGCAGCGCGGTGGTCCACGAGTCGAGCGCGCGGTCGCGCTGCGCGCGCAGGCTGAAGCGGACGGTGCGCAGCGTGCCGGTGGCGGCCTGGACCTCCGGACGCGTGCCGGGAATGATGATCGTGCGTACCGGCTGCGGCAGGGCTCCCGCGAGCGCCAGCAGGCCGCGGCGCTGCTGCCGGCTGGCGCGCACCGCCGACGCCAGGTCCTTGTCGTGGAGGGCGCGGACGACGACCTCCAGCACGACGTCGCTCAACTGGTCGGTGAGCTGCGGCAGCAGGGCGTCGGCGAGGGTCTCCAGGCGCACCAGCAGCCGGCCGTCGAGGCCGCGGTTTTCAAACGGCCGGTACTGCAGGGTCGGCGCCGCGCCGACGGGCGTGCCGTCCGGCGTCGAGGCCGGCGCCTCGGCGAGGAGGGTGCCGGCCGCCGGCTGCGGAAACAGCGAGAAGATGGCGGTCTCCGGCTCCGCCGGCCGCACCAGGGTGGCGAAGCCGAGGCTGCGGATCTGCGGGTCCGGGTCCTCCTCCAGGAAGGCGCCGCCCCACTTGGCGATGTGGTGCTGGAAGTCCTCGACCGCGGCGCGATAGGCCTCGCGCGCCGTCTCCTCCAGGCTGGGATGGAGGTTGGTGGCGCCCTGCGTGCCGGTGCGGATGATCTGCGCGATGCTCTGGATGAACGGCGCGAGGTTGCTGAAGGGCGGCGGCTGCTGCAGGTTCGCCGCCGTGGTGCCGGCCAGCAGCGCGCCCAGCGCGTTGCCCCAGATGGTGATCGAGCGCAGGATCTGCTCGGTGCGTTCCCGGCACGACGCCGGATCGACGAAGCCGCAGACGTCGAGCTCGGCGGAGATGCGCTGCGCCACCGCGCCGGGGACGAATTCGACGGCCGGCTTCTGGAAGGATTCTCCGATCGCCCGTTCGAAGGCGACGCCGCCGAAGAGGAGGCCGAAGAGGTAGATGAATCGCGTCGCCAGGGGCACGGTGCGGAAGGCGCGTTCCAGGGCCTTCTCCAGCGCCGCCTGGTCGGCGGCCTGCAGCGCGAAGTCCTCCTCGGTGAGGTGCACGCACTCCGGCAGCCGCAGCGGCGGCGCGGCGGGATTGGCGCTGCGCTTGATGCGCGTCCGCGACTCGCCGAGATGCGTGATGCTGAGCGGAATGCCGCCGCCGCCCGTCGCGGCGCCCAGCGGCAGCGTCTTCAGGATCCCGGTGACGCGGATCTCCTTGATCAGCGCCCGGTAGACGCCCGGATACCGCTCGTCGAGGAGATCGCCTTCGCTGAGGCGCACCACCGCCTCGCGGGTGGAGAGGAAGCGCGGGAACTCGCCGGGCGTGGTCAGCGCGTTGAGCGGATCGCCGCCGAGCAGGCGAAACAGCGACAGGCGGACGGGGAACTCGGTCTCCTTGCCGTCCTGCAGCGACGTGCGCTGCTGCTCCAGGCGTCCGACGTCGCGCAGCAGCGCGGCGCCGGCAAACAGCGACGGATCGGTGCCCGCCGGCAATTGCGCCGCTCTCGGCAGCCCCGAGAGGTACTGATCGCGGATGACGTCGAAGGCCGTGCCATGCTCGATGCCCAGCGCCTGCTCGGCCGCCAGGGCCAGCTCGAGCCCGTTGCGCAGCACGACGTCGCGCGCCGCCTGCAGCAGCGCCGAGGCGTCGCGCACGAACTCGTCCGGCAGCAGGTCACGCAGCTCGCGCAGCTCGTTGGACAGCATCTCCAGGATCAGCTCCGGGCTGAGGTTGCGGGCCAGGTCCGCCTGCTGCGCGAACAGCCGGTTGAGCTTGGCGATGAGGTCGTTGGCCAGGCGGCGCACCTCGTCGACCTTCTTCAGCAGCGGCCCGGTGAGCCACTTGAGGATCAGGTGCACGAGCTCCTCGGCGGCGATGAGCACGACGGCGGCGAGCAGGGCGGCGCTGAACGGTCCGCCGGCGAGCGAGATCACCAGGAAGGCGAGGATCGGGATGACGAGATAGATCACCGCGATGGTGACGAACTTGTCGCCCGCCGTGAGGGGATCGAGCAGCGGCTGCAGGCGGTCGCGGATCGCCTGCTTGAGGAGATCGGCCTGCTTCTCGACCTCGCTGGCGAGCTCCTGCGCGCGCTCCTGCAGCGGATCGACGTTGGGCACGTCGAAGGTCGCGCCGGCCGACGGCGGGTTCATCAGCAGCGGCAGGTCGTAAGCCTCGAAGGCCTCCGCCATCGCCCGCGACGTGCCGCCGATCACTTCGGCGATCGCCGCCTGCAGCGGCGCGATCATGCGGTCCACCTCCTCGTCCAGCCGTTGCAGCACGTCGCCGACGGCCTGCCGCACGCCGTCCGCGACGCCGTCGACGTTGTCCTGGAAGACGTGGCGCAGGAAGCGGCGGGTGCGCGAGAAGTCGGTGTCGGAGAAGAGGGCCGACGCCAGGTCGCTGATCAGCGCTTCGAACATGCCGATCCAGAAGCCGATCGGGCTGGTGCGCGCGAGGAAGAGCAGGAAGCGCGGCAGCAGCAGCGCCTCGGAGGCGGCGTCGGAGAGCGGTCCGACGAGCTCGTCGATCGCCGGCAGGCTGCTGAGCTGCGCCACGGTGGTGTCGATCTGGTCCAGCCGGGCGGCGGCGTCGAGGAGCGTCGCGTTGAGGATCTGCTCGGCGCCGGTGGCCTTGGCGATCGTCATCTGCATCAGCGTCGTGATGTGCGTCTCGTAGGCCAGCGACTCCTGGGCCGCACGGACGGCCTGCGCCTTCAGGTATTCGAAGCGCCACTTGGCGCCGATGCGGTTGGCTTCGGTGAGCAGGGCGCGCGCCGTCTCCGCCGCGGGATCGAGCTGCAGCACGGGCTCGGCGGTGAGCGGCGGCAGCGTCGGCTCGAACGGCGTCGCCGCGGCCGGCGCGCTGGGCGTCACCGGGTTCGAGGGGAGCGAGTCCGGCGAGGTCCCCAGCACGTTCGCCGCCTTCACCTTGAACGTATACGTGGTGCCGTTGGTGAGGCCGGTGACGAGCGCGAACGGCGTCAGGCCGCCGATGGAGACCGGCATCTGTGGGTTCGCGCCGATGAACGGCGTCACCGTGTAGGTCGTCACCGGCTGCAGCGGCGGTGTCCAGCTCACCAGCGCCGAGGCGTTGCCCGCCGTGGCGATGACGTTCGTCGGCGCCGCCGGCGGCGCGGTGGGAACGACCAGCGCCGCCGCCGTCTTCGGCCTCTGGCCGCCGGGTTGCTTCTGCGGCAGGGGGGTGAATTTCGTCCCCAGCTCCTCCAGCGCGCGGAAGCGCGTGACGTTGCGGGAAAGGATCGTGCGCAACTGCGCGTCGCTGGCGGCGACGATCTCCGCGAGCTCCGGGAGCGGCAGCGCGGGCGCGCCGGCCTTCAGCTCGGCGGCGAGCTGGATGAACGCGGCCTCCGCGGCCTTGAGCACCTCGGGAGGCGGCGGCTGGTTCGGTTTCGTTGGCGTCCGGATCAGTTGCAGCAGCGGCTGCGCGGAGGCGGCCGTCAACCGCCCGAGGCGGCTCTCCAGCGTCTCGGCGCGCACGCTCGCGCGGCTGGCCGCGGCAGCGTCCGGCGCTGATTCGACCGTGGCGCCGGCTGGCGCCGAGGTCTTTTTTACGGCCTTCTTTTTGGCGGGATTTCGCGGCATGGACGACCCTCCCCGCTGCGCACGCGCGCGCTGCGAAGGATCGATTAGAGCATCGGCCGCGAGAGAGCGTCAAGGCAACTCGTATGACTGGAGAAGAACGGCGCTGGTGGCCCTGGTGGAGCCGGCGGAGCTCGCGGACTCCCTGGCTCCCGATCAACTGGCGGAGGTTGAGGCGGCGGTCGCGGCCTATGAGCAGCGGCACCCGGCGCGCCCGGGCAAAGACGGGGAGGAGCCGTTCGTCTACCCGTTCTTTCCGCAGGCAGGCATTCTCGGGCGGGACCTGTTCCTGAACAATTTTACGGACCTGGATCCGAGCTCCGGCTTCATCCGGGATTGGGACTGCTCCGAGTACACCTATGACGGTCATCAAGGCCACGCTCCCTGGCGGCTCTCGTACCACTCCAGCGCGTGGCGGAGCTTGAAGTCGCGCCGGCCGTCGCGCAGCTCGATGCCGGCGGCCAGACGGCCGTAGCGCAGGTACAGGTCCCCCCGTTTGCGAGCCTTGGAGAAGATCATGCGGGATCGCACTTCCATGGGTCCGCCCGTGGCCTGCAACGATTCGATCTCCACTGCACCGTCGCCGATCCTCAGCACGCCATGCGCCGCCACGTTCTCGACGTTCAGCGCGTCGTCGAACCAGCGCAGGAAACGGCTGCGCTGGGCGAACAGGGTGAGCAGCGGGCCCGAGCTCTTCATGTCGATCCGCCCGGCGCCACGCAGCGAGAGCGGAGCGCCCCAGACGAGAGTGCCGCTTTCGAGCTCGGCGCGCAGCCACCAGGGCGTCGGCTCGGCGGGCGCGGCGGCCGTGACCTCCTGGTAGGAGACGTCGTCCAGCTCCAGCCGCGTGCCCTTGAGATCGAACTTGCGCGTGGCGAGATCGGAGCTGACGAGCGGCGCGCGCAGCGTCAGGTTGCCGCGCAGCTCCAGGTTCTGGAACTGGATCCTCCCCGCGTCCGAAGACAGCGTGGCGCTCCCCGTCGCCTTGCGCGTGGCGGTGGAGGCTTCGAGATGCATGCGCACGCGCCCGCGGCTGGAGAGGATCGAGAAGCCGGTCTCCTCGGGGATCAAGGCGTTGTAGGCCGCGAGGTCCGGCACCTCCGCGTCCGGCAGGTCGAGCGTGGCGTCGAAGTCGGGCACCGGGGCCGTGAGGTCCAGGGCGCCCCGGGAGACGGCGGTGATGCGCAGGCCGCGTCCGCGGACGTAGGCCGGCCGGCCCTTCCGCCGCTCGTCCGTGAGCCCGAACTGCTCGAAGCGGACGCGCAGGGTGGTGAGCGGGCCGCTGCCGCCAGGCTCGACGGCGATCTGGACCGTGCCCCGGCCGGTGGCGAGGCTGTCGAAGATCGCCGCCCGCACCGGCGAGGCGGTGACCGTCAGCCGGGAGCCGGGAGCGAGCCGGCCGCGGTCGAGCTGGAGCTTCGCGTCGAGCCCTCCGGCTCCCTGCACGCCCAGCCAGGGCGTCTTCTGCAGGTAGGGATGGAGGAAGCCCAGCGAGGAGATGCGGCCGTGGATGCTGCCGCTGCCGCTGACCAGGCGCAGGAATTCCGGTCCCCGGACCTTCCCCAGGACCGAGGGCTCGATGCGGGTTTCCACTTTCAGAGCGAGATCCTGCGCCGCCGGCTCGCCGTTGACGCGGAAACGGCCGGCCGGCATGTCGATCACGGCTCGCTCGACGGCGAGGGTGCCGTCGCGATCATAGGAGAACGAAGCCTCCGCCCGGGCTCCACCGTCGAGCAGGAAGTCCCCTAGGGCGACCTCCTGGATGTCGGTGAGACGGGCGTCCGCGATGCGCACGGAAAACGGTGCCGCCGCGCCGGCAGGCGGCGGCGCCTTCGCGAGGTCCAGGAGGGCGGAGACGCCGTCCGCCTGCAGCCCTTCGATGTAGATGTCGCGGGCGAGAAGACCGGCCAGATCTACGCGGCCAGCGGCGCGCTTTATCGTCGCTCGCAAAGTGGCACGGGAACCGGGTGCTTCGAGCCGTACGCCGTCCGCCCGCACGTCGCCGATCAGCGGCACGGCGGTGGGGAGCTTTCGGGTCCGCAGGTTACGGGCGGTGGCGAAGATCCGGCTGAGCCGCGTCTCGGGGGTCGCGGAGGCCACCGCGAGAGTCTCGCTCCGGAAGAGGGGAGGACCGGTCGCCCGTCGGCCGGCGGCCATTCTCCTCGCCGCGATCCCGAAACGGAGGACTGGCCTGACGGGCCCTCTCGCGACGGCGACGTTCATGGCGAACGGCGGGCCGGCGCCGGCGGCCGGAGCGCTGACCTCGAACCGGCTGCCCGGCGCCAGGCGCCCGCGGTCGGTACGCAGGTCGACGCTCAGACGTCCCGGCCTGATGGCACGCGCCGGCGCAGGTTCGAGGAAAGGCAGCTCGCGGACGTTGCCGCGCGCCTGGAGCGAGCCGGAGAGGAAATCGAAGCTCGCGAGCCCTGGATGCTGGCGAACGACGTAAGGCCCCATGCTCACCGCGGCCTGGAGATCGATCCTCTCCGCGATCGTGGTGTTGCCCATCGACAGCCGGCCGGCGGGCATGCGGAGCTGCGAGGGCTCGAGCCGGAACGCGCCGCCGAGGACCTGCCGGAACGCCCCCTCGGCGTGCCCGTCGCCGGTCAGGCGGATGTCGTTGAAGCGGATCTCCCGCACGTGATCGAGGGCGATGCGCTCGAAACGCAGGGTCCATGGCCGGCTGCGGCGGCGTCCCGACGGGCGCGCAACGCCGGCGCCGTGGCCGCGCCGGATCTCGGAGCGCACGCCGTCGCCGTGCAGCCCCGCGACGCGGAAGGTCCTCGCGGAGAGCGCGGGAAGATCGATCTGTCCCGCGGCCCGTTCCGCGAACACCGACCAGGCCACGTTGCGGGTATGACCCACGATCTGGAGTCCCCGGACGTGCACGTAGCCGGGCAGGAGGCTCCAGGCCGAGGACCAGGCGATGCGGAATCTCTCCGGATGGCGGCTGAAGGTCCGCGGGCCGAGGGTGTTGAGGAACAGGTTGAGCGCCAGCAGGTAGAGCCCTGCCAGCAGGAGGACGCCGAGAAGGATCCGTTTCAGCCGGGGCCGCACGGTTCGGGGAGGCTCCGGCAGAGGCGCATCGCTTTGAGCTTCAAGGGGCGCAGCTACTTCACCGTCTCGATCAGATCGATATCTCTTCTGAGGATCTCGTTGATCAGTTGGCTGACTGCAACTCCCTTGGATACAGCCTTTTCGTTCAGGTAGGCAAGGACCTCTTCGTCGAGATAGACGGGAGTGTTGAACTTGGCATCAGGCCGGTAGAACTTGCCGCGTTCTCCCTTGGAGAAATCGTATTCACGCTTCATGGGTGTCCTCATACTGCCGCCGTTCTCTTCTCGTCGCTCGGCGAGCTGAGATCATGCGGATGGTAATTTCCTGCCGGCTCGTCTCTTCACGAAACGTATGGATCACCACCAGGAGTCCCTCTTCTTCCACGGCTCCCAACGTGACCCACCGGTCTTCATCCTCGTCGTGCTCCTCGTCAAAGACAGTCAAGGCCTGAGGATCGCGGAAGACGGCCACAGCGGTCTCGAAACTCACTCCATGTTTCTTCAGGTTCGATCTGGCTTTGGCTGGATCCCACTCGAAATTGTATTGAAAGGGCATGCCAGCTTGGTCCTCAGAGAGGAGGAATCGACCCCTGATGTCTCGATTCTATCTTAGACGCCCGGCTACCGGATCGGAAACGTGCCTCCATGTAGGCCATGTAGGGGCGGACCTATGTGGCCGCCCTGGGTGGCAGGGGGGGCCCCCTACAGGGTTTTGCCTCTAAGCACCCGGGAGTGAGGGCTTCGAGGCGCCGCGGACGTTCCTCCCGGCAAAGACTTGGGGATGCCGTCCTTCTGTCCCCTGCCCTTTGGCCCCGGACACCCCTGATTGAGGGGCCTCTCAAGCTCAACGTCTCCAGAAAGGAGAATCCATGAAGATCCGCAGCATCCTTCTGCTGTCCGCCCTTGCCGCCGCGCTATCCGTCGCGCCGGCCACCGCCGCCGGTCCGTACACGATCGTGGGCTCCGCCCAGAGCCGCGACGGCAATCTCGTGCGCACCGAATACACCGTGAAGGTGGGCGCGCACCCTCTCGACCGCTTCAAGATGGTCCGCATCGTCAAGGACGGTCCCGCCGCGAATCTCCGCGGCTCCATCCTGCTGCTGCCGCCGCTCGGCCCCAGCTTCAGCTTTTACGAGCAGCGGGAGCACGACGCCCGCGGCTCCTCGATCGCCGAGTATTTCGCCGATCGCAACTTCGACGTCTACGGCTACGGGCTCCGCTTCGACGGCATTCCGGCCGGCACCTGCGAGGCGGGAGTCCTCGATTGCTCCATCATGACGACCTGGAACATCCAGTCCATGGTGGACGACATCGCCTTCGTCCGCTCGCAGATCGAGCTGCTCCATCCCGGCACCCGCATCGTCGCCGGCGGCGCTTCGCTCGGCGGCATGCTGGCGCTCGCCGTGGCCAACGACGCACCCAACGACTACGACGGCATCGTCGTCTGGGAAGGCATGCTCTACAGCCAGAACCCGGCGGTGATCGCCCTCAACCAGGGCTACTGCGCGGCGATCCAAGCGCAGATCGCCGGCGGCGGCGTCTTCGACAGCGTGGGACCCAACGTCTTCAAGGACGTCACCCGCTTCGCGCGGCTCGTTCCCTCGGGGCTGACGCCGATCCCGCTCTTTCCGCCCAACCTGACCAATCATCAGGTCATGGTGCTGCTGCTCTCCGTGCCGTCGCCGGGACCGGTGACCATGCCGGTGCCGAATTACATCCAGATGAACGGCAGCTTCGCGGAGGACCGGCTGTTCTTCGCCGACGAGCCGCGGATGTTCGAGAACATCAGCCGGTTCATCAGCTACGCGCCGCTCGCCACCGTGCGCGACGTCAGTTGCTCGCTGGCCGGCGTCGAGACCTCCTACACGTCGAACCTCGGCAACTTTCACGGTGCGGTGCTGGCGATCGGCGGCAGCCGCGGCTTCGGTTCCTACATGCCGGACAATCTCGCGCTCATCGGCTCGGCGAACCGGATCTTCCGGCTCGAACCGGACTTCGGCCACATCGATCACTTCATGACGCCGCGCCACCGCGACTTCGTGGAGAAGCCGATCTTCGACTGGGCCAAGGATCTGTTCCACTGAGCAAGGCGGGCCCGCTCAGGCCGCCGGCCCGTGCGGCCGGCGGGCCAGCCGCATCACGGTCTGCTGCATGAAGCCCTGGCGCGCGAAGCTCGCGCGGACGCGGTCGGCGAAGCCGGGATCGGCGGGCTGGAAATCGGGTCTCATGACGCGCCGCCCAGTCTACCCGTATACCTCCCGTAGTCGCTGTTCTCAGAACCCCCGAAGGAGAGCGACGTTTGCGCATCGCGGACCCGCGCTTCCTCTTTGCCGCAGCTCTGGCGGCCGGCTGCCTCGTCCCCGCGGCGGCCGGCGCCCAGGCGGCGCCCGCTCCGGCGTGGGACCTGAAGCTGGGCTTCTCGCATCTCGCCACGAGCGGCAACACCAAGGTTTCCTCCTCCAGCTTCGACGCGGCGTTCCATCGCGCCTGGCGCGCGTGGTCCGTCGAGGGGAGCGCCGCCGGTGTCGCCGCTACAAAGCGGCACCGGCGCACGGCCGAAAATTACAACGCCCAGACGCGCGCCAAGCGCCGGCTGCTCAAGCGCCTGCAGATCACGCTCGGCGTGCGCTGGGAGCGCAACCGCTTCGCCGGCCTCGACGGCCGGCAGGCGGCCGACGTCAGCGCGCTGTGGGAGATCCACGACGCGCCCGGCTGGAAGCTCCGCGCGCTGGCCGGCCTGTCGCTCGGCCGCGAGGAGCCGCGCGGCGGCCGCGCGCCGGCGGACTCTTTCGGCGGCCTGCTGCAGGTGAGCGGCGACGCGCGCCTCTCGGCGACGGCGTCCTGGGACGGGCAGGTGACGTTCCTTCCCGACTTGACGGACTTCGCGGACTATCGCCTCGAGGGCCACCTCGGGATACAGGCCGCGCTCAACCGTCACCTCGGCCTGCGGCTCGGCTATGACCTCAAGTTCGACAACGAGCCCGTCGCCGGCTGCGGCACCACGGACACCGCCACCACCGCCGCGCTCGTCCTGCAGCTCGGCCCGAAACCGTTGGATTGAACCTGCCGGCGGTCCAGCGCAACCTACCGGACAGGGGGATCTCACCCTCTGGTCACGTTTTTGCAGGCCCTTCAACGCGCTGTTTCCCCAATGCGCGCCGCTCCTGACGCGGCGCAGGAGGAAGAAAGATGAGAAAGGCGTGCTTGCTGGTGCTCTTTCTGTCCATCGTGTTGTTGGCGGCATCCGTCCCGGCGCAGGCTCAGGGAGGAACGGCCGTAACCCGTCTGCGCGGCTTCGAAGAGGTGCCGGCGCTGTCCAATCCGTCCGGTGGCTTCTTCACCGCCACGATCAATGAAGACGGGACGGAGATGACCTACGAGCTGACGTACTTCAACATCGAGGGCAACGTCACCCAGGCTCACCTCCACTTCGGCCAGCGGAGCGTCAACGGCGGCATCATGATCTTCCTGTGCTCGAACCTAGGCAACGGTCCGGCCGGCACGCAGGAGTGCCCGACCAAAGGCGGCACGATCAGCGGCACGATCACCGCGGCCAACGTCGGCTCCGGCGCCGCCTCCCAAGGCGTTGCGGCGGGCGAGTTGTTCTCGGTGCTGCGAGGCATCCGCGGCGGCGTGGTCTACGCCAACGTCCACACCGACATCTTCCCGGGCGGCGAGCTTCGCGGCCAGCTCGTCTTCACGCCTTCGCCGTAGACCCGATCATCCCGGCAGCCGGCGCCAGCGGCGGACCCGCGGCGCCGCGCCGGGCGGTCGCACGACCTCGGCCTCTACGATGCGTTTGCTGCCGGCGTATTCGGCGGTCGCCAGAACCGTGAAGAGCCCGGTGTCGGCGGGAGACACCTCGCTGGCGATCCTGCCGCCGCCGAAGTCGTGCATGGGCGAGCCGGAGTAATCGGCGCTCGCGGCGAGGTGCGCCATCGCCTCCGCCACCGCGGCGTCGGAGAGCGCCGCGAGGACGACGTGCACGCCGTCCTCGCGCACCAGCCGCATGCGGAGCTGCAGGGAGGCGCCGAGCAGGCCGAGGGCGATGGAGACCAGCAGGATCACCACCAGGGCCGTCAGCAGCGCGTAGCCCGAATGGCCGCGGCGGCTCACCAGGTCTCTCCCAGCCCGGCGCCGCGCGGCAGCAGGAACATCCGCTGCGTCAGGGTTTCCATCGCCGGTCCGCGCACCGCGGGCAGCACCGGCAACGGCGTGTGCGGCGCGGCGCGCCGGCGGTAGGTCACCTCCAGCAGGACCAGGCCCTTGGGCTCGAGCCGTCCGCAGCTCCAGCCGATGACCCCCGGCCACAGCAGCGCGGTCTGCGCCGGGCTGCCGTCCGCGGGCGCCACGGTGCGGTAGAGCGCCACGCCCAGCTTCTCGTAGGTGATCCGGCTGTCGAGGCCCTGCATGTCGACGCGGACGAGCGCGCCGAGGTCGTCGAAGACGGGAACGACGCCGGTTGAGCCCTGCACGTCGCCGCGGATGCGGGCGATCACCAGCGGCACCGGCGCATCCAGCGATTCGCCCGAGCTTTCGGCGAAGAGCTGCGAGGTCTCCATGAGGAGCTGCGAGGCGAGCGCCAACGCGATGATGAGGATCGCCAGCGAGATCGACAGCTCGATCAGCGTGAAGCCGGCCTGGCCGGAGCGGGGAGGAGAGCCGCCGCGCATCAGGGCCCCGAGGGCGGGCTCCACACCATCGTCCGCAGCCGCTTGACGTGCGTCCGCTGCTCGATTCTGTAGCTCGCCGCGAGCGACACGTCGAAGAGGCCGGGCAGCTCGGTGGGGACCACCTCCATCTCGATCGAGAGATCCTTCGGCGCCGGCGTGCCCACGATGGTGACGAAGCCGTCGAGCGTCGACGTCTGCAACGGGATCACGCCCGCCCGCACCGCCTCCAGCGAGGACTCCATGGCCCGGAACGCCTGCCGCTCGGCGTCCGTGCGGCGCACGATACGGGGGTTCTGGAGCACCAGCGCCATCGCCAGCAGGATCGCCACGCCCAGGATGGCGAGCGCGACGAGGACTTCGAGAAGGGAGAAGCCGCGCTGCCGGCCGTGCCGCTGGAAGAGAAACCGAATCCGCATGGAGATCCCGCGGAGAGGATAACACCGACTACTTCCGCGCCTTACCTTGCCGCTCCGCCACCAGCTTCGTCACCTTGTCGATCAGCTCCGGCTGATGCAGGCCCGCGGCCTTGGCGCGTTTCAAGGCCTCCGCCGCCGGTACGTGCTTCTCCAACACCAGCCAGGCGTAGAGGAGGGCGCCGGTGCGGTTCGCGCTGCCGCAGTGGAGGAGCACCGGGCGCTCCGCTCTCTCCATCGCTTCGAGGAAGCGGTCGATCGTCGCCTGGCCCAACGTATCGAGCGTGACCGGGATGTTCACGTAGGCGAGGCCGTTCTGGCGGGCCGCCAGGACCTCGTCGAACCCGCGCGGTTCCTCGGGCGGACGCAGATCGAAGAGCGTGCGGTAGCCGTCCTCCGCCGCGAGCTGGATCTGCTCGCCGGTCGGCTGGGCGGCCGCCATCAGCCCCGGCTCGGGAAACGTGGCGTTGGGAATGCCGTAGGTGTCGGGCTTGGCGGCCGCCAGGCAGAGCGCCGGCGCCAGCGCGGCGACCCCTGCCGCGGCGAATCTCGGGATGTTCATGTCATCTCCCTGTATATCAGAGGCGTCCGATATCCGAGGACCGTCCGATCTGACAGAGTAGACCGATGTTGGAAGATCCTGCTGCCTACACCCTCGTTGACACCCGCGACTCCCTGGCCGAGCTCGTCCGGCAATGGGCCGCGGCGCCGGTGCTCGGGCTCGACACCGAGTTCGTGCGCACCGATACGTTCTTTCACAAGCTGGGCCTGATCCAGGTCTCCGACGGCCGCACCTCGTGGCTCGTCGAGCCGCTCGCCGCGCGGGACCTCTCGCCGCTCGCCGAGGTCTTCCGTTCACCCGGCGTCAAGGTGCTGCACTCGGCGAGCGAGGACGTCGAGGTCTTCTACCGGTCCCTCGGCGCGCTGCCGGAGCCGCTGTTCGACACCCAGATCGCCGGCGCCTTCGCCGGGGCCGGCGCTTTCCTCAGCTATCAGAAGCTCGTCGCCGCCTACCTCGGCGTCGAGCTGGCGAAGGAGCACACGCGCACCGATTGGATGGCGCGCCCGCTCTCCGCCGCCCAGCTCGCCTACGCCGCCGAGGACGTGGCCTTCCTCGTGCCTCTCTACGAGCGTCTGACGCGCGAGCTGGAGGCCCTCGGCCGCCTCTCCTGGGCGTTCGAGGACTCGGCGGAGCTGCTCGACACCTCGCGCTTCGCGGAGGACGCCGAGACCGCCTACCTGCGCGTCAAGGGCGCCGGCCGTCTCGACCGCCGGCAGCTCGCCGTCCTGCGCCTCCTCGCCGCCTGGCGGGAGCGCGAGGCCCGGCGGCGCGATCTGCCGCGGCGCTTCGTGCTCAAGGAAGACCTCCTGCTCGCCCTCGCCACCCGACGGCCGAAGGAGCCGCGCGACCTGCAGCGGCTGCCGTCGTTCGATCCGCGCCGCGCCGCCCGCGACGGCGCCGCCTGGCTGCAGCTCGTCGAGCAGGCGGAGAGCCTGTCCGACGAGGAGCTGCCGCCGCGCATCGCGGGCAAACCCTTCTCGCCCGCCGCCCGCAAGCTGGAGGACCGGCTGCGCGAGCGGGTGCGCAGGAAGGCCGCGGCGCTCGGCGTGCCGGCCGAGATCCTGGCTCCCCGCCGCGCCCTCGACGCGCTCCTCCGCCTCACCGCCGGCAAAGCCGAGCCTCGCCTGCCCCGCGAGCTGCAGGGCTGGCGGGCGGGGGTGATCGGGGAGGAGCTGCTGAAGGAAGCGGAGAAGGTCTGAACCTACTCCACCCGCAGCGCCACCAGGGGATCCACCCGCGTCGCCCGCCGCGCCGGCAGATACGAGGAGAGGAGCGCCACGACGATCAGCAGCAGCGGGATCGCCACGTAGGTCACCGGATCCGTGGTGGTGACGCCGAAGAGCGACGTGCGCAGCAGGCGCGAGCAGGCGAAGGCGAGGAGGACGCCGATGGCGATCCCCGCCGTGGCCAGCGCCAGCCCCTGGCGGAGGACCAGCGCCAGCACGCGGCGGCGGTGCGCGCCGAGCGCCATGCGCACGCCGATCTCGCGCGTGCGCTCGCTCACCGCGTAGGCCAGCACGCCGTAGAGGCCGACGCCGGCGAGCGCCAGCGCCAGGGCGGCGAAGAGGCCGAGCAGCACGAGGTTGAACCGGCGCGCCGCGACGGAGCCGGCGAGCCGCTGTTCCATGCTCGACACGTCGTAGATGGGGATGTTGCGGTCGAGCGCCGTCACCTCGCGCCGCACGGCGGCGGCGAGCGCGGTGGGATCACCCGTGGTGCGCAGGGAGAGGAAGCCCGCGTGGCGGGGCTGGAGGGCGAACGGGCGGTAGAGCTGGGGCCGCGGCTCGGTGTCGAGCCCGTCCTGCTGCACGTTGGAGACCACGCCGACGACCGTGGTCCAGGGGCTCTCCCGGCGGCCGATCCGCAGCCGCCGGCCGACGGGATCCGCGTTCCCCCACAGCCGCCGCGCCACCCCCTCGCTGACGAGCGCCTCGGGCGACGACTCGAAGGTCTGGCCGGCGGTGAAGGCCCGGCCGCGCAGGATGCGGATGCCCATCGTCTTGAAATAGCCGGGGCTGACGGCGGTCATCGCCACCTCCGGCTGTTGCTCCGGCGGCAGCCCTTCCTGGCCCTCCACCCGCAGGCCGCGGACGATCATCGACACGCCGCCCAGGGGGATCGAGTCGCTGATCGCGGCAGCTTCCACGCTGGGGAGCGCGGCGACGCGGCGGGTCAGCTCGTCGAAGAACTGCCGCCTCTCCTCCGGCGCCTCGTAGGCGCCCGCCGGCAGCTCGACGGGCAGCGCCAGCACCCGTTCCGGCGTGAAGCCGGGGTCCACCGCGCGCAGGCGCAGGAAGCTGCGCAGCAGCAGGCCCGCGAGCACGAGGAGGACGACGGCGAGCGCCACCTCCGCCGTCACCAGAAGGCCGCGCGTCCTTCCCGCGCCGCCGTGGCTGCCCTCCTTCAGCGGCTCGGTCAGATCGACGCGCGAGGCGCCGAGCGCCGGCACGAGGCCGAAGAGGAGCCCGGTGGCGAGCGAGAGCAGCAGGGTGAAGAGGAGCACCGGCGCGTCGATGCCGATGGCGATCTGGCGCAGCAGGCCGCCCCAGAGATCCGCGGGCACCAGCGCCAGCAGCAGGCGGAGGCCGGCGAAGGCCAGCAGCAGGCCGCAGGCGCCGCCGGCGAGGCCCAGGAGAGCGCTCTCGACCAGCAGTTGGCCGACGATGCGCCGCCGGCCGGCGCCGAGCGCGGCGCGGATGGCGATCTCGCGCCGCCGCGAAGAGGCCCGCGCCAGCAGCAGGTTGGCGACGTTGGCGCAGGCGATCAGCAGCACCAGGCCGACGGCGCCGAGCAGGATGAGCAGCGCCGGCCGCACGTTGCCGACGAGGTGCTCGGAGAGCGTCGTCACGCTGAGCTCCGTCTCCGGCATGAAGCTGGGCCGGCCGCCGCCGCCGCCGGCAGGCGGCGGGCCTCCGATGCGGATCTGGATCTGGCCGCCGCCGCGACCCGGTCCCCCCGGCGGCCCGCCACCGGGGCCTCCCGGCCCCGCCGGCCCGCCCGGCCCTGCGGGCCCGCCCATGCCGGGGCCCGGCCGCGGCCCGCCCGCGGCTTCCGTCCTCTCCGCCGCCCGCCGCGCCTCCTCGACGGAGCGCTTCTGGATCATCGCCAGCTCCGTGCGCGCCTGCGCCAGCGTGACCCCGGGCGCCAGCCGGCCGATCACCTGCAGGAGCGACATCATCTGCCGCGTGCGCTCCACGGTCTCGTCCAGCGCCAGCGGCACCAGGACGTCGACGTCCGGATTGCCGGGGAAGGCGAATCCGGGCGGCAGCACGCCCACCACCTCGCAGCGCTGCCCGTCCAGCATCAGCCCCTGGCCGTCGAGCGCCGCCTCGGCGCCGAAGAGGCGCCGCCACAGGCTCTCCGAGACCAGTGCCACGGGCGCCGCGTGGAGGCGCTCGTCCGGCGGCTCGAAGCCGCGCCCGCGCGCCGGCCGCACGCCCAGCGTCGGCAGGAAGCTCGCCGAGACGCGGGCGCCGCGCAGGCGCTCGGGCGTCTCGCGGCCGGTGAGCGCGAACTGCGTCGCGTCGTCGAACGCCGCGATCGACGCGAGGGTGCGGCTGGCATCCCGCCATTCCAGATAATCGGCGCCGCTCGTCAGCTCGAAACCCTCGACGACGACGGTATTCCGCATCCACACCAGCCGCTCCGGATCGCGGTAGGGCAGCGGCCGCAGCAGCAGCGCGTCGACGACGCTGAAGATCGCCGTGTTGGCGCCGATCCCCAGGGCGAGGGTGAGCACGGCGACGAGCGTGAAAGCCGGCCGGCCCGCCAGGGTGCGGGCCGCGAAGCGCAGGTCGGAGACGAGCTTGTCCATGACGGGATTCTCCCTCTTCGAGAGCCAAAACGTCCGCCGCCGCCGAAAGTTCCACAAGGCCGGTTTCCGCGCCGGCCCTGTGATTTCATAGAATCGATATCCTTCTCTACGTCCAGGGTATCTCTTTCGAAAAATTCAGTGTTGTAGTAGGCTCACAGCATGGCCATCGATGACGAGGTGCGCCGGGCCACGAAGTTGCTGGAGACGGTCATGCAGGCGTCCGGCCTGACGCGCAAGGACCTCGACCAGAAGCTCGGTGCCGGGCCGGGCTACGTCAGCCAGGTCCTCACCGGGCGGATGGAGCTCAAGTTCCGCCACATCCTGGCCATCCTGCACGCGCTCGACGTGGAGCCCAGCGTCTACTTCCAGACCCTGTACCCGGAGAACCGGCCGCCGTCGGACGCGGTGGTGATGGAGGAGTTCCTGCGGCGCTTCCAGAAGCTCGGCTTCGGCGTCCAGCCCGCGCCGCCGCCCGGTCCGCCGATGGATCCGCGGGAGCTGGAGCACATCATCCAGAGCGCCGTGCGCGCCGCCCTCGCCGCGACGCCCGGCGAAGGTCCGGAAGGGGAGAAGCCCAGGAAGAAGGGAACCAAGAGATAAGTTTCCGTTCGTTCCAGCGGCTCACAGACCGTCCAGGTTCCCCATCAGGATGCCGTCCCCTGCCTGAACGTCGAGCCTGAGGATCGCCTCGGCGGTGACGCCGTCGTGCTTCGTATCGCACCGTAGCGTGCGCCCGCGCAGGATGCAGGGATCGTCGCGGCCGTCGCCGTCGAAGTCGCCGAGCACCGGCAGGTCTCCCGCCTTGCCGAAGCGGATCGCGCGGTCCGGCGCGCCACCGTTGTGGGCGAGATCGCAGAGGAAGACGCCGTCCCGGAAGAGGCAGAGGTCGTCGCGGCGGTCGCCGTTGAGGTCGCCGAGGAGCGCGACATCGTCGGGATTCCCGAAGCGCTCCTCGAATTCCGCCGCGCCGCCGTCGTGGCCGGTGTCGCAGGCGAGCAGATCGCCTCGGCGCACGCAGGCCTCGGC
>DATBGJ010000397.1:0-2130 GCA_036558045.1 Thermoanaerobaculia bacterium | reverse complement strand
CCGAGCACGCCGCGGGCTTCCTGGCCGCCGAGACGGTGGCCACCGACGCCGCCAAGAGCCTCGTCCGCTACGACCCCCTGGGACCGGTGCTGGCGATCATGCCGTGGAACTTTCCGTTCTGGCAGTTCTTCCGCTTCGCCGCGCCCGCGCTGATGGCCGGCAACGTGGCGGTGCTCAAGCACGCCTCGAACGTCCCCGGCTCGGCCCTCGCCATCGAGGCGGCGTTCCGCGAAGCGGGCTTTCCGGAGGGAGTTGTGACGACGCTGCTGGTCTCCGCCGAGCGCGCCAAGCGCCTGATCGGCCATCCCGCCATCCGCGCCGTGACGCTCACCGGCAGCGACCGCGCCGGCATGGAGGTGGCGTCCGAGGCGGGCCGGTGCCTGAAGAAGGCCGTGCTCGAGCTGGGCGGCTCGGACCCGTTCATCGTGCTCGCCGACGTCGATCCCGCCGAGGCCGGCCGCCAGGCGGCGCGGGCGCGCACCATCAACTCCGGCCAGAGCTGCATCGCCGCCAAACGCTTCCTCGTCGAGGACGAGATCGCGGAGCCTTTCGAGGCCGAGCTCGTCCGCGCCATGGAAAGTCTGAAGGTGGGCGATCCCCTGGCGCGCGACACCGAGGTCGGTCCCCTGGCGCGCGAGGATCTGCTCGACTCGCTGGACGATCAGGTACGGCGGACGGTCGGGGCGGGAGCCACGCTGCGCACCGGCGGCCACCGGCTGGACGGCCGCGGCGCCTTCTACGCGCCGACGGTCCTCACCGGCGTCGAGCCCGGCATGGCGGCGTTCGACGAGGAGACGTTCGGGCCGGTGGCGGCCGTGGTGCGGGCGCGCGACGCCGCGCACGCCGTGGAGCTGGCGAACCGCTCGCAGTTCGGGCTCGGTGCCAGCGTGTGGACGGGCGATCCTTCCCGCGGCGAGCGCCTGGCGGCCGAGATCGAGTCCGGCAACGTCTTCGTCAACGGCGTCGTCAAGTCCGATCCGCGCCTGCCCTTCGGCGGCGTCAAGCGCTCCGGCTACGGTCGCGAGCTGTCGGAGGTCGGCATCCGAGAGTTCGTCAACATCAAGACGGTGTGGATCAAGTAAAAGGGACGACAAGGGACACAAAGGACACAAGGGACAGAGAGGCTCAATCGAAGGGCTGTCCCTGGTGTCCTTGAAGTCCCTTAGGTCCTTTTCTTCCTGGGTTTCTTCAGCCCCCGCAGCGCCGCGAGATCCCGCCGGTGGCCTTCCATGTCTTTCCCGGGCTCGGTCTCCACGACCATGGGCACCTCGCGCAGCCGCGGATCGTGGAGGAAGCGGGCGAAGGCGTCGAGGCCGATCTCGCCCTCGCCGATGTGGGCGTGGCGGTCGCGCCGGGAGGCGAAGGGGCGCACGGAGTCGTTGAGGTGGAAAGCGCCCAGGGCTTCCAGGCCGAGCCGCTCCTCGATCTCGGCGAGGAAATCCTCATACCCGGCGCGATCATGGATGGCGTAGCCGGCGGCGAACGCGTGGCAGGTGTCGAGGCAGACGCCGACCCGCCGCCGTCGGCGTGCGGAGACCCGTTGGCGGATGCCGGCGAGGTGCTCCAGCCGCCAGCCGAGGCAGGAGCCCTGGCCGGCGGTGTTCTCGAGCAGCAGGCGCACCGGCGCCTTCGGCAGGCCTGTCAGGACCGCGTCGAGCGAAGCCGCCGCGAGGTCCATCCCGGCCTCGTCTCCCGCGCCGAGGTGCGCGCCGGGATGGATGACGAGCCCGCCGACGCCCAGCCGGGCGCAGCGCGCGAGCTCGTCCGCCAGCGCCTGGCGCGAGCGCGCGAGCAGCGCCGGATCGGTGGCGCAGAGGTTGATCAGATAGCTGGCGTGGGCGAGGAGCGGCCCCACCCGGCTCGCCCTGTGGGCGGCGCGGAAGGCGGCGGCCTCGTCGTCGCCGACCTCGCGGCCCCGCCACTGGTTGGCGTTCTTGACGAAGACCTGGATGGCGGTGCAGCCCAGCTCGCTCGCCCGTTCGATGGCGGTGGGCATGCCGCCGGCGACCGAGACGTGGGCGCCGAGGGGAGGCAGTGGCGGCATGGCGGGGGGATTATGGCGTAGGGGCGAACGTGCGTGCCTGCCGCCTCGCCCGGGCATCAATGCCCGGGCTACCCTGCGAAGAAGCC
>DATBGJ010000396.1:0-2213 GCA_036558045.1 Thermoanaerobaculia bacterium | reverse complement strand
GTCGGCGATTCCCCAGACGATGAAGCCGGCATCCTTGCCATGGAGGGCTGCGGAATTGGATATTGCCGAGAGGTACTCGCCGATCTCCACCGGATCCGTGTTGTCCAGTTTGAACTCCACCCATTCCGTCTCATAGGGCAGGCTCGCCAGGCGCAGCAACAACTGAGTGAGGTCGTCGGAGTTCATGGCTGAGATCCTTTCGCTCGGAGAGTTGGCACATTCACCGCCCGTAAACCGACCCCGGCAGCCGTTTGACCCAGCCGGCGAGCTCCAGCTCGAGCAGCGCCGCCAGCACGCGATCGACCGGGACATCGAGGCGGATGGCGATCTCTTCGGCCACGCGGCTGGAGCCCTTTGGGATCTCGGCGAGCACCTGGCCGGCGAGGCCGTTGGGCGGCTCCAGGGCGGGGCCATGAAGCAGCTCGGCGGCGGTCGGCATGGGTACGCCGGCGCGGGGCAGGAGCACCTCCAGGATGTCGGCGGGGTGCTGGGCGAGCTGGGCGCCCTCGCGGATGAGGCCGTTGGCGCCCAGCGAGCTCTCGTCGAAGATCCGCCCCGGCACGGCCCAGACCTCCCGCCCCAGGTCGAGAGCGTGGCGGGCGGTGATCAGCGAGCCCGAGCGCACCGCCGCCTGCACCACGAGCGTGCCCGCGGTGAGCGCCGCGATGGAGCGGTTGCGCAGCGGGAAGTGCCAGGCGCGGGGGAGGGCGGCGCAGGGAAACTCGGTGACCAGCGCACCGCGGGCGGCGATCTCCCCGGCGAGGCGGACGTGGCCTTTGGGGTAGTCCACTGCCAGGCCACAGCCGAGCACGGCCAGCGTGCGGCCGTCCGCCACCGCGAGGGCGCCGCGGTGGGCGGCCGCGTCGATGCCGCGCGCGAAACCGGAGACGACGGTGACGCCGGCCGCGGCGAGCGCGCGGGCGAAGAGCTCGGCCGCCTCCTGACCATAACCATCCGGCCGGCGGGAGCCGACGATCGCCACGGCGGGACCGGGCGGGATCTCGCCGCACAGATAGAGCACCGGGGGCGGCGGCGAGAGGTGGCGCAGAGTGGGCGGATAGGCGGCGTCCTCCAGCGTCACGATCCTGCCGCCGAGCCGCTCGGCATCGGCGGTCTCCCGGGCGGCGGCCGCGGCTGCCGTCTCCAACGCCGCCAGGGCCTTGCGCATCTGCGCCCGCGGCACGCCGATCTCGGCGGCCAGGCGATCGGGCGGCGCCGGGGAATCGCACCAGCGGTCCAGCTCCTGGGCCAGCCGGTAGGCGGCCGGACGCGAAATCTCCGGGGCGGCGTTGAGGGCGATGAGCAGCTCGCGGCGGGAAGCTTGGGGCATGGCGGTCGGCCTCCATTGGTGGTCCGCCCTATAAAGTCGGAAAAAGCCGCGTTCATCGCTCACCTTTTTTCGGCGCAGGAGGGAGACCGGGGGAAGGAAGGGCGCTTCGCGGGCCTCCCGGAGGGCCGGCATGCGTTGTGTATACTAGGCCCCTCGGAAACCTTCGGGCGATGACGTCCACTCCATCCATCCACCCGGTTCCTCGCGTTCCGGGGCCCTCACAGAGGTCCTACTCGATGCGTTCGCGTGCCGCGTCCATTCCGATGTTTTGCGTCCTTCTCGTACTCTCCGCCTGCTCCGGCTACGGCCGGCCGAACCAGGCCAATGCTCAGCTCGCTTTCGGCGTCGACATGGCGCGCCGCGGCCTCTGGGACGAAGCGCTCTTCCGCTTCCAGGAGGCGGAGAAGCTCGAGCCCCAGAACGCCCGTATCCAGAGCAATCTGGGCGTCGCCTACGAGGCCGCCGGCCAGTTCGACAAGGCCCTGGAGCAATACAAGAAGGCTCTGAACCTGGCGCCCAACGACAAGGACATACGAACCAACTACTCCCGTTTCGTGGAGTTCTACCAGGGCTTCAAGGGCGACAAGACGGCCAAGACGGGGGAACCGGCAAAGACGGCGAATCCGCGGCCGCCGGCCGCCAAGCCCGGGGTGACCCTCCAGCCGGGGGACCAGCCACCGAAGCCGCTGGAACCGTCCACGCCCGAGGACGTGCCGCCCCCGCCGGCGGACAACCGGCCGCCCTGCTGAGCCCGCGTACCGGACGGGCCGACCCAGAGAGGGAATCGACATGAACCGCAACCGCTCGCTCGTCCTCGCGCTCCTCCTCACCCTCGCCGCCCTCCCCGCCTTCGCCGGATCGGTGGAGGTCAAGCTGACGCTCC
>DATBGJ010000395.1:0-8447 GCA_036558045.1 Thermoanaerobaculia bacterium | reverse complement strand
GCGGGACGGCGCGATCCGCCGCGCTCGAGGATATCCCGTCCGGCGGGATCTACAGAAAGAGATCCTCTTGCGCCTCCAGCGCCTGGACGACCGGCGAGCGATCGTCCTTTTGGGGCCGCGGCAGGTGGGCAAGACGGTTCTGCTCTTGCAGTTGGCTGATGACCTGCTGACTGCGGGCCTGCCGCCTCAGAACCTTACCTACTTTGATTTCTCCGACGACCGAATCACCGGAGAGGCCTCGGCCGATGAAGTCGTAAGGGCTCAACCAGCAGGGATCGTACCTGAGTATCCTAGGGCCTTCCTCTTGGACGAGATCCGAAGCGCCCCAAAGTGGGACCTCTGGCTCAAGCGTGCCGTGGATTCGCGCGTAGGCCGTATCGTGGCTACGGACTCTGCGGCCAGGCTCCTCCGCGACGGATCACAGGAGTCCGGACAGGGACGATGGGACGAGATCTTCATCGAAGGACTTTCTTTTCGTGAATTCGTCCGCCTTCACGCGGGCCCCAAAGAGGATGAGGAGGCCAGACTGCGTCTCGCTCCCAACCTTCGCGAGCGCTACTTGGCTCTGGGCGGGTTCCCCGAGTACGTGTTGAGCGAGGATTTTCCCGAGGTCCGGCGGCGGCTCCGGAGCGACATCGCCGAGCGGGCGATTCTGCGGGACCTTTCCGGGCTCGGAGTAGACGTGGAGCGGGTCAAGGATCTCTTCGTCTACCTACTTCAGGATTCCGGAACGGAGTTCAAGGCGGAGTCCCGGGCGGGAGACCTGAATGCAGATCCGCGCTCAGTCCGGGAGTGGGCGCGCCTCTTGGCTGACACCCTCTTGGTTTTTCCCTTGGAACGGTTTGCTCGACACCCTGCTGCGGGATTGAGGTCGAGACCGAAGATCTTCGCCTCCGATCCAGGATTGGTCACGGCCTTCGCTCTCCTGCCTATGCAGGATCCCGAAGTCCGGAGCCGGGCTTTCGAAGCCGCGGTCTTTCGTCACCTTCGCGAGGTCTCTCGGCAGTTGGAAGGTCGGTTGAGCTACTTCCGACAGCAGGATGACCTTGAGATCGATTTCGTGCACGAGGCTTCAGGAGTCCCTTTGACCGGGATAGAGGTCACCGCCTCTCCAAGGATCAGACCCCAAAAGATTCACCGCTTCCGCACGGCGGGAAAGGCCCTAGGGACCGATAAGTTGACGATCGTTTATGGCGGCCTGACTGAAAGTGAGCTTGAAGGGGTCCGTATCCTGCCACTGCAGCAGTTTCTGCTAGCTCCGATTGAATACTTGAGGTAGAGCCATGAGCCAGACAGGTCCTCTTGGAAGTAAAGAGCACAGTCACCTGGAGTTTATGGGTGTTGAAGCTCTGAAGATACCCGGGTCGATCGCTCAGGGAGTAGTGGCCATGTTGAACGCCGGGGGAGGAGAGATCTGGATTGGGGTCCGGGAGGAACGGAATCGCGCCGTTGCTGTCGAGGGAGTTCCGGACGCAGAGCAGGAGTGTCAGAGCCTCCGAGCTTACCTTGCTGACACTATCGAGCCTCCTCCTGCTCAGGGGGAGATCCTGGTGGATGCTGACACCTGGGGGAAAGCAAAGGTATTACATATCAGAGCCTGTCCCGCCACTCTGCGAGGACCTTACGCATACATTGAGAACGGGGGACGGTATTTCGTCACCCGCCAGGGTAGCCATAATCGTTGGATGGATCGAGAGGAAATTCTGGGCCGAATTGAAGTCACCCACCCTCAAATTCTAGCCGCGATTAAGGCTGTTTCGGCAGAGCAGAAACAGGCGCAGGAGGATCTCCAGGACATCGACGAGGGCCTGTTCTGGTTGCGCCTGCAGCCTACAGAAGATCTTCGTCTCAAACTACAGGACATTGAGCAGAGTGAACTCCTCCTCAATCCCACATCGAGCGGCAATCGTCGGGTGGGATTTGTTTCCTTTGCTACCATCGCAGGCTTCGGACCCCGACTCAACAGATCCACCCCAGGCAAGGTTCACTTAGAGGCAGGTAGGAGGGGTAACACCTGGCTGAGAATTTTCGAAGACGGCGGGATTTTGTTCACCGCTCCCTTGATCGACTTCTGGTGGCCACCACGCCGCCCCGAGGATCCGAACAGATTGCTCTGGCCATACGCAGTGCTGGAATATCCAATCTCGGTATTCAGGATCGCTACGCGAATTTACGGTGATCCTCATAGCTTGGAGACCGAGATCCGGGATGAGACGGCACTGATTGCCCATATGGCCGTCTTCAACCTAGCCGGTTGGGCTCTGCAGCCAGATTCGCCCAGACGATGGATGTACCGCAGTCCGGAGTCAATTGCCTACGCCAAAGGCGAAGATTTCATCCTCGAGAGACCTCTGATTTTTTCCCTGGAAGAAGTCAGCCAGCCAGATGCATGCGGTTTTCGGTTGATTCAGAGGCTCTATGAGGCCTACGGATTTTCGAGGAAGCAGATCCCTGAGGAGTTCGACCAGAAGGCCGGCCGGCTCATTCTGCCCGAGTGAGGTTTGTGCGGGAATCTGGCCTCAGTCTCCGCCGCCCAGCAACGCCGCGCGAATCTCCTTCATCCGCCTGCGGTTGACCCCACGGTCGCCGTAGCCGATGCGGGAGGCGGAACGGAAGTGGATCTGCCGGGCCTCGTCGTCGAAGACGAACTCGACGTCGTCCACGAAACGGAAGAGCCGCGAGCGGCACTCCGCTTTGAGGTAGTCGGGCTCCTGCCGCACGATCCGCGTCCGGGGGTAGTTGCGCAGCACCGCCACCAGCCGCGCGCGGACTTGCTCCGGCGAGCCGTTGTAGGGAATGGGCTCCATCCGGTGCCGTCCGGGCGGCGCCTCGGTCGAGACGCAGTTCGGGGTTCGCGGACAGGGAGCCAGGCGAGGCGGCATGGCGGCATTGTAGCGGACTCTGCAGGCCGTCCTGCTCTATGATCGTGCGCTCCGGCGAGGCCGATTCCCCGATGAACACGATTCACGAGCTCCCGACTCCTGCGCTGCTGCTCGACCTGGATGTCCTGGAGCGCAACCTGCGCCGCATGTCCGCGCGGGCCGCCTCCTTCGGGGTGGCGATGCGCCCGCACATCAAGACCCACAAGTCTCTCGAGGTCGCCGGGATGCAGCGGTCCCTGGGGATCGCCGGCATCACGGTCTCCACGCTCTACGAGGCGCGGGTCTTCGCCGATCACGGATTCTCCGATCTGACCTGGGCCTTTCCGGTGATCCTGACGCGGCTCGACGAGGCGCGGGAGCTGGCGGACCGGGTCACGCTGCGGCTGGTGGTGGACTCGCCGGAGGCGGTGGGCGCCCTGGAGAGGTTGGGCCGGCCGCTCCACGTCTGGCTCAAGGTGGACTGCGGCTATCACCGGGCCGGGGTCGATCCCGCCTCGCCGCAGGCGGTCGAGCTGGCCCGGCGGCTGGCCGAGTCGCCCGTCCTCACCTTCGACGGGCTCCTCAGCCACTCCGGCCATGCCTACAACGGGCCGACCCGGAAGGAGGTCGCCGCCGCGGCCGAGGAGGAGCGCAGCGTCATGGCCGGGCTCGCGGCGCGGCTGCGCGGCGAGGGGCTCGCCGTGCCGGCGGTCAGCGTGGGCTCGACGCCGGCCCTCTCCGTGATCGAGCGGCTGGACGGGGTCACCGAGGTGCGGCCGGGCAACTACTGCTTCCACGACTTCACCCAGGTGGCGCTCGGCTCATGCGGCGTACGCGACTGCGCGGTCACGGTGCTCGCGAGCGTCGTCTCCTGCCGCCCGGGCGACGGCCGCTGCGTCGTGGACGCCGGCGCCCTGGCGCTCTCCAAGGATCCCGGACCGAACCGGCCGGAGCGGCCCACCATGGGCGAGGTCTTCGCGGACTATGAAGCGGGGACCCTCGACGGCGAGGCGCGGCTGCTGTCGCTCTCGCAGGAGCACGGCATCCTGAGCGTGCCGCGGCCGGTGGGCTCGCGCGTGCGCGTCCTGCCGAACCATTCCTGCCTCACGGCGGCGCACTTCGACGAGTACGCGGTGGTGCGCGGCGACGCGGTGGTGGACCGCTGGCGCATCTGGCGCGGCCGCTAACGAGGAGAGACCGCGAGGAGACGCGATGTTGACGCTGGACGAGGCGACCCGCGGCGAGCTGTGGCGCCGGCTGATCGCAGTCATCGAGGAGTACACGAACGGGGTCCGGGACGCCCGGGTGGCGCCGGCGCTCGAGCCGGCGGCGATCCGCGAGGCGCTCGCGCCGTTCGACTTCGCGCGCCCGATGCCGCCGCTTCCGGCCCTGGACTTCGCCGTGGAGGGCCTCTGGCGCTGGCAGGTCCACACGCCGCATCCGCGCTACTTCGGGCTGTTCAATCCCGCTCCGGCGACCATGGGCATCGCCGCCGACGCGCTGGTCGCCGCCTTCAATCCGCAGCTCGCCGCGTGGAGCCACAGCCCGCTGGCGGCCGAGATCGAGCAGCACCTGATCCGGGCCCTGGGAGGACGCTTCGGCTTCGATCCCGCGCGGATCGAAGGCACGTTCACCTCCGGCGGCGCCGAGGCGAACCACACCGCGCTCTCGACGGCGCTCACCCGCGCCTTCCCGGAGGTCGGCCGCCGAGGGTTGCTGGCGCTGCGCAGCCAGCCGGTGCTCTACGTCTCGCCGCAGGCTCACCACTCCTTCCTCAAGGCCGCCCGCCTCGCCGGCCTCGGCACCGAGGCGGTGCGCGAGGTGAAGGTGGACTCCCGCCTGCGCATGATCCCCGAGGACCTCGCGGCCCGCATCCGCGAGGACCGCGAGGCGGGCCTCTCGCCGTTCCTGGTGGTGGCCACGGCGGGCTCGACGAGCGCGGGCGTGGTCGATCCCATCGCCGAGCTGGCGCAGGTGGCGGACGAGGGGGGTGGGCTCTGGCTGCACGCGGACGCGGCCTGGGGCGGCGCGGCGGCCCTGGTGCCGGAGCTGCGGCCGGTGCTCGACGGGATCTCCCGCGCCAGCTCCATCACCTTCGACGCCCACAAGTGGCTCTCGGTGCCCATGGGGGCCGGCATGTACATCACGCGCCATCCCGGCATCCTCGAGCGGACCTTCCGGGTGGCGGCGGGATACATGCCGCGCGAGGGGGCCGCCCTGCCGGTGGCCGACCCTTACGCCCACTCCATGCAGTGGTCCCGCCGCTTCATCGGCCTCAAGGTCTTCCTCTCGCTGGCCGTCGCCGGCTGGCAGGGCTACGAGGAGGCGATCCGCCATCAGACGGCGATGGGCGAGCGGCTGCGCGAGCGCTTGCGCGAGGAGGGGTGGGAGGTGGTGAACGAGACGCCGCTGCCGGTGGTCTGCTTCGTGGACCGCGGCGCCGCCGGCCGCTCGGCGGCCTTCCTCGAGGCGGTCGCCGCGGCGGTGGTGGCCGCGGGCGAGGCGTGGATCAGCACCGCCGTGCTGGGAGAGGTCGGCCCGGCGCTGCGGGCCTGCATCACCAACTACCGGACAGGGCCCGAGGACGTGGACGCCCTGGTGGCGGCGCTCGGCCGGGCGCGGGCAAAGTGGTAAGCTTCATCTCCCTGTCCCGCATTCGGCTTTCCTGACACCTAAAGGAGGGAACGGGTCATCATACGAAGGAGACGATCCCCATGAGCTGGGAAGAGAAAGAAGACAACACGATCTACAAGGTCGTCGTCAATCACGAGGAACAGTACTCGATCTGGCCGGCCCACCGCGAGAACGCTCTGGGCTGGACCGACGTCGGCAAGAGCGGCCCCAAGCAGGAGTGCCTCGACTACATCAAGGAAGTGTGGACCGACATGCGCCCCCTCTCCCTGCGCAAGAAGATGGAGGAGATGGAGCGCCAGAAGCAGGCCGAACAGGGGACCAATTAGTCCACCCGCCGTTCCCGGCCCGCGCGGAGCACGGCGAGGGGACGGCTGCGGAGCCGATTCACACGTGAGACCCGGCGGCAATCCAACGGAGCGGTGGCTGGCCTACCGCGAGGTGAATCCCCGCGCGCGGCTGCGCATGTTCTGCTTCCCGTACGCGGGGGGCGGGGCTTCGATCTATCGCGGTTGGGCGGCCTCGCTGCCTTCCGACCTCGAGGTCTGCCCGGTGCAGCTCCCGGGGCGGGAGAGCCGCATGCGCGAGCAGCCGTTCAGCCATGTCGAGGACATGGTGCCGGTGGTGGCCGACGCGCTGCGGCCCTACATGGACCTGCCCTTCGTCTTCTTCGGCCACAGCATGGGCGGGCTGATCGGCTTCGAGCTGGCGCGGGAGCTCCGCCGGCGCGGCCAGTCCCTGCCCCTGCACCTCTTCGTCTCCGGGCGCCGTCCGCCGCAACTGCCGCCGCGCGAGGAGCCGATCTGGGACCTGCCGGAGCCGGAGTTCCTCGTCAGGCTGCGCGAGCTCAACGGCACTCCGGAGGAGGTCCTCCAGCACGAGGAGCTGATGCGTCTGCTGATCCCGCTGCTGCGCGCCGACTTTGCCGTCAACGAGACATATTCCTACACCGAGGGTCCACCCTTCGACCTCGGCATCTCCGCCTTCGGCGGCCTCGGCGACGAGGAGGTGACCCGCGAGGACATCGAGGCCTGGCGGGAGCAGACGCGGGGGCGCTGCCGGACGCGCATGCTGCCCGGAGACCACTTCTTCATCCACGGCTCCAAGGGCCTCATCCTCGAGGCCGTCTCGCGCGACCTGGCGGAGATCGCCGCGGCGGCGCCCTCCTGGTGACCGGATTCCCCGCGCGCTCTCCGGCGGCCGGCCTGGAGGTGGCGCCGGGCGCGATCCACGTGTGGTCCATCCGGCTCGACCCGCCCGCCGAACGGGTCGAGCAACTGGGCCGTTACCTGGCCGCCGACGAGTGGCAACGGGCGCACCGTTTCCGCTTCGAAAAGCACCGGCGGCAGTACGTGGTGGGGCGGGGCGCCCTGCGGTCGCTGCTGGCGGCGTACCTCGGAATCCTCCCGCAGGACGTCCGCTTCACCTACGGGCCGCGCGGCAAGCCGTTCCTGGCGCCGCCGCTCGACGCCGGAGGCCTGCAGTTCAACCTCTCCAACTCGGACGAGCTGGCGCTGGCGGGGTTCGTGTCGGGCCGGGAGATCGGCGTCGACGTCGAATACCTGCGGCCGATGCCCGACTGCGAGCAGATCGCCGAGCGGTTCTTCTCGGAGAGCGAACGGCAGGTGTTGCGAGGCATCCCATTCCCCGCCAAGCAGGAGGCGTTCTTCAACTGCTGGACGCGCAAGGAGGCCTATCTCAAAGCGGTCGGGGAAGGCCTCGCGGCGCCCCTCGACTCCTTCGACGTGACGCTCGCGCCAAGCGATCCGCCGCGCATGCTCACCCTGGAAGGAGACGCCGAGCGGGCCGCGCGCTGGTGGCTCCACCACCTCCGTCCGGCGGCGGACTACATCGGCGCCGTGGCGATCGAGGGCGGGGAGTGGGAGGTGGAGACGTGGGGGTTCGCTTAGCTCCTCCTACAACCCCCGCCAGTACCCCCCATCGACTGCGATCGCCTGGCCGGTGACGTAGGAAGCGGCCGGCGAGCAGAGGAAGGCCACCACCTCTCCGATCTCCTCCGGCTCCGCCATGCGGCCGACCGGCGTGTTGCCGATCCAGCCGGCGACGATCTCCTCCTTCGGCTTGCCGGTGCGGGCGGCGGCGCTCGTCGCCAGCTCCTCCTGCCGCGCCGTACGGGTGTAGCCGGGGAGCACGGCGTTGACCGTGACGCCCTCCGCTGCCACCTCCTGGGAGAGGGTCTTCAGGTATCCCAGCACCGCCGGGCGCAGCGCGTTCGAGAGCGCGAGCCCGGGGATGGGCTGGCGCGACGAGATCGAGTTGAGGGCCACGATGCGTCCCCAACGGCGCTCGCGCATGCCGGGCAGCACGAGCCGGCAAAGACGGGGCACGAAGAGCAGCGCGAGCGGGATGGCGATCTGCCAGTCCTCCTCGGTCACCTCGGTGGCCGGCTTGGCCGGCGGCCCTCCGCCGTTGGCTACCAGCACGTCCACGGACCCGAGCCGGCGGCCGGTCTCTTCGACCAGGTGAGCGAGCGACTCGGCGTCCCGCACGTCGGCGGCGACGGCGATCACCTCGGCGCCCTCGTTGCCGAGCCGCGAGCAGGCGGCCTCCAGCTTCTCGCCGCCGCGGCTGGCGATGGCGAGGCGGGCTCCCCGCCGGGCCAGCGCTTGCGCCGCCGCGAAGCCGAGCCCGCTGCTCGCGCCGGTCACCAGGGCGGTGCGCCCCGCGAGATCGCTCATGGCGTCCGTCTCCCCTGTTCGTCGTAGGTATAGACGCCGCGGCCGACCTTGCGGCCGAGCCGGCCGGCGCGCACGTGCTGGACGAGGATCTGGTTCGGCCGGTAGGCCTCGCCGAGGGTGCGGTGCAGGAACTCCAGGATTGACAGGCGCACGTCGAGCCCTACCAGGTCCACCATCTCGAAGGGGCCCATCGGATGATTGAGGCCCAGCTTCAGGGCCTTGTCGATGTCCTCGGCGCTGGCCACGCCCTCCTGGA
>DATBGJ010000394.1:0-3445 GCA_036558045.1 Thermoanaerobaculia bacterium | reverse complement strand
CGCAGGAACCGAGCCCCACGAGGTCTCGCGGGCTGGCGTGGCCGTCGCGGCACGCGCTGGACCTGCTGGCGCTCGCGGCCGTCCTCTTTCTGGCGCTTCTCTCCTTTCGCGCCGCCGGCTGGCTGTCGCGCTGGCCTTCGCCCTGGGGATTGACGGAGAGGCTCCCCGTCACCGCCCACAGTCTGGAGAAAGGGCAAGCGATCCGCTCCGGCGATCTCGCCGCGGCCTGGCTCAATCCTGATCCCGATCAGTTTCGACAGCCGGGAGATATAGTGGGCTTCCGCCTGGCGTCGAACCTCGCCGCCGGCAGCCCCCTCCACTTCGCCGACGTGTTGCGCGAGCAGGTGATCGCCTTGCAGGACCTCCCCGGCGGCGCCACGGTGCCCGCCGACGCGGTCGCCAGCCGCTGGTCCATCTACCGCCCAGACGCGTTGGTGGACCTCCGGCAGGTGATCGGGCGTCGAATCCTGCTCTCTATCCGCAAGGGAGAGATTCTCACGCGGGACCAGCTCAGCACGGGCGCCTCGTCGATCCGGGCTCGATAAACTCTTGCAGGCTTTCCGGAGGTAATCATGGCCATCGAGAACGTCTCCGACACCGCGCGCTGGGTGGCCGTCTACCGCGCCATGGAGAGCGCCCGGCCCGACGCGATCTTCCGCGATCCGTTCGCCGAGCGGCTGGCGGGAGAGCGCGGCCAGCAGATCGTGGACACGATGAAGCAAGGCCGCGCCTTCGCCTGGCCGATGATCGTGCGCACGGCGGTATTCGACGAGATCATCCTCGACGCCGTCCGGCACCGGCAGGTGGACCTCGTGGTGAACCTCGCCGCCGGGCTCGACGCGCGGCCGTGGCGGCTGCCGCTGCCGCCGGCGCTGCACTGGGTGGACGTCGATCTCCCCGGCATCCTCAACCACAAGACGGACATGCTGCGCGACGAGAAAACCGCCTGCCGCTACGAGCCGGTGACGCTCGATCTGCGGGACGCGGCGGCGCGGCGGGAGCTCTTCGCGCGGCTCGGCGCCGGAGCAAAACGCGCGCTCGTCGTGGCCGAGGGTCTGCTGATCTACCTCGCGCCCGAGCAGGTCGCCAACCTCGCCACCGACCTTCACGAGCCGCCCAGCTTCCAGGAATGGCTGGTCGATCTGGCGAGCCCGCAACTGGTCAAACGGATGAGCAAGACCTGGGGCAAGAACGTCGCGGCGGGCGGCGCGCCGTTCCTCTTCGCCCCGGCGGAAGGGAGCGATTTCTTCCGGCCCTACGGCTGGCGCGAGGGGATCTTTCGCGGCACCTGGGAGGAGGCGCAGCGGCTCAACCGGACGATGAAGGGGGCGTGGGTGTGGAATCTGATCGGCAAAATCTCCTCGAAAAAGGCCCGCGAGAAGTTCCGGCGCTTCGCCGGCTACGCCTTGTTGGAGAGGGTGTAAACCTCGCCCGGCGCTTCCGCACCGGGCTAGCGAAACGTCGCCCTGAGGGCGATGACCATAGCGATTAAGCGATCCCATCGCGTCAGAGACGCGACGTCTCGGTAGCCCGGTGCGGAAGCGCCGGGCGAGATCGGCACCCTTTACTAGAGATCGCCGCTCAGGCTAGATTCCACCGCCATGGGACGCATCTTCGAAACCCGCAAGCACACGATGTTCGCGCGCTGGGACCGCATGGCGAAGCAGTTCGCGCGCATCGGCAAGGAGATCACCATCGCCGTGCGCGCCGGCGGCACCGATCCGGCGAACAACCCGCAGTTGCGGCGCGTCGTCCAGAACGCGCGCGCCGTCAACATGCCGAAGGACAAGGTCGAGGCGGCGATCAAGCGCGCCTCGGGCAAGGAGGCGGAGAGCTACGAGGAGGTGCTCTACGAGGGCTACGCGCCGCACGGCATCGCCCTCCTCGTCGAGACCGCGACCAACAATCCGACGCGCACCGTCTCCAACGTGCGCGCCCACTTCAACAAGGGCGGCGGCACCCTCGGCAGCCCCGGCAGCGTCGGCTTCCTGTTCAAACGCATGGGCGTCTTCCGGCTGAACCCGGCAGGCCTCCAGCCGGAGGACCTGGAGCTCGAGCTGATCGACTACGGGCTGGAGGAGATGGGCGAGAGCATGGGCGAGAAAGGCGAGCCGCAGCTCGTCGTCCGCTGCGCCTTCGCCGACTTCGGCCAGATGCAGAAGGCGCTCGAGGACCGCGGCGTCACGCCGCTCTCCGCCGAGTCCGAGTACATCCCCGTGACGCCGATGGAGCTGCCGGAGGGCCAGGCCACGGAAGTCCTCAGCCTGGTGGACCGCCTCGAGCAGGACGACGACGTGCAGAAGGTCTTCCACAACCTCGCCTGAGCGCCGCTCTGTCCCGCCCCACCGCAAACAGCGCACCCTTGCTTGTAGAGATGCGGAAATTAGCATCTATCTGCAAGGAGGTGTGAGTGTGAACAAGCTATTCCGTCCCCAAACGCTAGGACTCCTCTCGATTCTCCTCCTCTTCGCCGCCGCCGGCTTCGGCCAGCCGCTGCCTTCGCCGGCGTCGTGGGCGCGCAACCTCGACGTGCGGTGCTACAAGATCACCGGTCCGGCCCCGGGAATAAACCTGCGGCTGGACCACCTCAACCCCGCTCTCGTCGCCATGGGCATGCCCTTCGAGAACGTCATCCTCGGCCAGCCGCAGGACCTCTGCGTGCCGGTCTCCAAGGGGACGATCGTGCCGCCGCCGGACGTGCTGCCCTTCATCAAGTTCCTCGACTGGAAGTGCTACGGCATCACCGGCCCCGCGCTCAACCTGTCGCTCGCGCTCAACCAGCTCAACCCGATCATCCAGGGCCTGCTCGGCCCGACGCTCAACGTGATCGTCCGCGAGCCGCAGCAGCTCTGCGTGCCGGTGCAGAAGAACGGCAGCGTGCCGCCGCCGGCCGTCCTCAATCTCGTCAAGTGGCTGGACGTCAAGTGCTACCGCGTCGAGAGCTCGCAGGACCCCAGCGGCAAGACGGTCATGCTGACGCACCTCAATCCGCTCATCACCCGGCCACCCGAGACGGTGACCTTCCTCGCGCCGCCGAACCCGATCCAGCTCTGCGTGCCGGTGAAGAAGAACCTGGTGTCGCCGCCCACGACCGTTCTGCCCCTCGCCCAGTTCTCCGACGTGCTTTGCTACAAGATCAACGGCGTGGCGCTCGACCAGTTCTTCCAGTTGAAGCATCAGAACCCCGTGCTGGCGGGACTGCCGATCGAGAACGTCACCGCCGGCATCTCCGACAAGCTGTGCGTGCCGGTGGCCAAGAACGGTTTCTTCCCGCCTCCGTAGCTCGGTGGAATCCCGGAACCGCTTGAAAGGACAAAAAGGATAACAAGGACAGCAAGGACGAGAAGGCCCCCTCTCGTCCCTGCAGTCCTTGTAATCCTTGAGGTCCTTCCCTCAGGAGCCGGGCGCCCAGCTCACGTGGCCCAGCCGCTCCTTCTCCTCCCGC
>DATBGJ010000393.1:0-10385 GCA_036558045.1 Thermoanaerobaculia bacterium | reverse complement strand
CCTACCGCGATCAGCTCCGTGAGTTCGTCCTCCAGTACTTCATGCGGGTGAGCGACTTCAAGCGGCCGGAGGCTTACGTGCCCGGCGAGCGGACCTCCGGCCAGACGGCGCTGCCGCTGCTGAGCTGGTGCCCCGATCCCGGCGATCCCCGCGCCGGCTTCGGCTACTCGCAGCTCTACTACAAGCTGGCCGGGTCAGGCGTGATCGGCAAGTTCGCGCCGGCGGAGCGGCGGCGGATCGTCGACCTGCGCGAGATCGGCCCGGTCTACGAATGGATCGTCGTCGAAGTCCGCATCTTCGACTTCAACCTCAGCTTCCAGCCCCTCGGACCGAACTATCCCTTCGTCGAGCTGCCGCTCCAGGAGAAGACGCTCGTCATCCTGAGCCGCGAGTTCATCTCCGAGGCGAACGATCCGGAGCCCGGGCTGCTCGGCAAATATGGTTTGGGCTATGCGCTGCTGCGCGATCCCACGACGGGCCTGCTCGCATACGGGCCGGGGCAGTTCGACGCCGGCTGCCAGCTCATCGACTTCAAGGTCTTCGGCGACGGCCAGATCCGGACTTGCCTGACCTTCGTCGTCAACCGGCCCGAGCAGATCTTCAATCTCTCCCTGAATCCAATCACCTGGAGCATCGACTTGGCGGACTTCATGTCGTTGGGCCTCGCCTCGCGCTTCTTCGCGCCCTTGCGGCAGGCGGTCCACCCGTCAGGCCGGCCGCAAGGCTTCGATCCCGTCTTCACCTTCATCGCCATTGCGAATCTGCTTTCCGGCGGCCGCGCCGCCCGCGACCTCTGCATTTCGCGCGGCCAACTCGAGAAAGACATGCTGGTCCAGCACTTCCAGCAGCACTACACCCTGATCACGGGATCGCTGATGACCTGGCGCAGCGTCGCCAATTGGCTGGATCCGGCAAAGATCCCGCTCTGGGTCGCAGAAGGGCGGTCGGCATAATGCCGGACGACGGCAAGACGACCGCCATCGTCCTCTCGGGCGGCGGCGCCAAGGGGGCCTATGAGATCGGCGTCATGAAGGCGCTCTTCGAGGGCGCCTCGCCCGCGACGCGGCACCAGCCTGTCGCAGCGCAGATCTATACCGGGACATCCGTCGGCGCCTACAACGCCAGCTTCCTGGCGTCTCAGGGAGGCGTCCCCTGCCTCGCCGCCCTCGACCGGCTGGAGGCGATCTGGCGGCGGCGTATCGCCAACACGCCGGACTCCTGCGGCAACGGGATCTACCGCGTGCGCGGCCTGCCCTTCCAGGGCCTCGATCCGAGCTGCTTCGAGCGGCCTTTCAACACCCTTCTCGACTGGGCCAGCGACGGCCTCTTCTTCGCCAACTACGCTGCCGTGCGCAGCCTCAACCTGCTCACCTCGCGGGCCCCCCTGCGGGCCCGGCTCAGCGAGACGATCGACGTGTCGGCCCTCTTCTCGACCCGGCCGTTCGAGTCGCTGGTCGCGAGCACCATCGATCTCGCCGCGATCCGCGCCTCGGAGAAGCAGCTCACCATCGCCGCCTCGAACTGGCGCTCCGGCACCCTCCAGCTCTTCTCGAAGGAGGACGTCGCCGGCTCTCTCGGCCAGCAGCGGATCGAGGCCTCGGCCTCCATCCCCGGGCTGTTCGCGCCGGTCGTCATCGAGGGCGTCCCCTACGTCGACGGCGGAGTGCTGCTGAACACGCCGCTGCGGCCGGCGATCCGCCTCGGCGCCGAGGTGCTGCACGTCATCTATCTCGATCCCCTGGTCGAGAACATCCCCTTCCCGCAGCTCCCCAACACCCTCGACACCATATACCGCCTCTACGCCATCGGCCTGGCCGCCAACATGAAGAACGACATCCTGACCGCCCAGGAGATCAACGCCGCGCTGCGGATGGTCCGCGAGGGCGTCGAGCCGGAAGAGCCGAACCGCGCCTTCCGGGTGGCGCACCGCATCGTCGAGCGGGAGCGGGAAGGCCGGCCTTACCGGTGGGTCGAGGTCCACCGCTATCGGCCGACGAGCGATCTGGGCGGCGGCGGCGGGCTGCTCGACTTCCGCCAGGGCTTCATCGATCAGCTCATCCGGCTCGGCTACCAGAACGCGGTCGATCACGACTGCGGCGCCGCGGGGTGCCTGGTCCTCGACCGTCCGCCGGCCCGGCACCAGCTCTGGAGCCCGGAAGAGCGGCAGACCATCGTCATGCAGACCCCCGGGCCCCGGGACCGCGCCGGCTCATGAACGGCGGGCGGGCGGAGGCGGCGCCGGAGCGGCCGCGGCAGGGCATCGTCCTCTCCGGCGGCGGCGCCAAGGCCGCCTATGAGGTCGGCGTGCTCAAGGCGCTGTGCGGAGGCAAATCGCCCGCCACCGGATACGAGCCTCTGGTGCCGCACATCTGCGCCGGCACTTCGGCGGGCGCGTTCAACGCCACCTTCCTGGTCTCGCAGCTCGACGCCCACGGCCCGGCGGCGGTCGGCAATCTGGAGACCGTGTGGCTCGAGCGGCTGAGCGGCCGGGGCCTCTCCTCGGAGAACGGCGTTTTCCGGTTCCGGGGCGATCCGCTGTCGCTTCTCGATCCGGCCCGCTACGATCCCAGCCCGTTGGGACCCTTCGTGGATCTGGCCCGGGACAGCGCCTCCCTCTTCTGGGACGGGCTCAACCGCGCGATCTGCCTTGCCACGCAGCGCGAGGGAGACTTCCGGCAGCGGTTCGTCGAGCTCGTCGATCTCTCCTCCTTCATCTCGACCGAGCCGTTCGAGCGCACGATCCGCGAGGTCATCGACTTCGGGAGCATCCGCCGCTGCAAGACCCTGTCGCGGGTGGCCACCACCAACTGGGCGACCGGCGAGTCGCGGTTCTTCGTCAACCGGGAGATGACCGACCGGCAGGGACCGCTCGCCGTCCTGGCCTCCGCGGCCATGCCCGGCATCTTCCCCCCGGTCTTCATCGGCGCCGAGCCCCACGTCGACGGCGGCATCCTGATGAACACCCCGCTGCGGCTGGTGACCCACCACGCGGATACCATCCACGTCGTCTATCTCGATCCAGCCGTGCAGGCCATCCCCATCGCCGCCTTGCAGAGCGCGGCGAGCGCAATGTATCGCCAGCAGACGATCTCCTGGGCCAAGACGCTCAAGGACGACGTCCAGGACGCCGAGGCCATCAACGAAGGCCTCCTGCTGGTCGAGCGGGTGACCAGGGGAGAGAGCCCGCAGGATCTCGACCCGGAGAAGCTGACGTGGGCTCTGAAGAAGATCTGGGAACGCGTCCACAGGCGGGTTCCGTACCACCTGTTGACGGTCCACCTCTATCGTCCTGCGGACGATCTCGGCGGCGGCCCGCTCGGCCTGCTGAACCTCGAACGCGGTCACATCGAAGAGCTGATCCGGCGCGGGTTCGAGGACGCCGCTCTGCACGATTGCGCCAAGGATGGGTGCGTGCTCCCGGGGAGGGGATGGCCAGCTTCTCCAGCAGCTCGCGCGCCATGGGGTAGACCGGCGCCGCGTGAGCGAACTCGGGGAAGACCACCAGCTTGACGGGCAGGAAGGGCGCATAGCCCTCCACCGCCTGCGCGATCATGGTCAGCATGCGGTCCGTGTGGGGCTTGATCCCGGAGCGGTCCGCCGGGTTGGGAAAATCCGTCTGGCACGCCGCCGCGGCGTAACGCAGCCTCTCCTCGCTCACTTCGCGCTTCCTCCTCTCGAAGTGGGCATTATGGTTCGTTGAATCCTTATTAGTTCCAGGGTTCCTACGCTGCGCCAAACCAGGAATGTTCAAATGCTCGGCCATGTCCGCGAGCAGCTCGGGAGGCGGCGGAGGCACCGCCGGCGCCGTTTTCAGCCCCGGCGTCGCCGCGGAAACGCCAGGCTGATACCGTGCGCCCCATGGCCGCGCGCCGTTCGCGCCGTTTCCTGCGCCTGCTGGTCATCCTCCTGATCCTCTTCGTGGCGGCCGGTTTCGGCTTCCGGCGCGCCTATCCGGGGATGACGAGCGGCATGCTCAACCAGCTCCGCTACGCCACCTTCGCGGAGAGCCGCAGCCTCTTCGCCGCCAACTTCTACTGGCTGGAGTTCATGCAGAAGCTGTCGTTCGACCCGCGGCGCGGGATGTGGACGTTCGACGGCGTTCGGGAGGAGGGGCTCTCGGATTTCGATCGCGGCCTGCTCGAGTTCCATCGCGGCAAGCTCGCCCAAGCCCTGCCGTTGCTCGAGCGCAGCCTGAAAGCCGAGGGGGAGTCCGAAGAACGGCTCTTCTGGCTCGCGATGACCGAGATGCGGCTGGCGGAGGCCACCAACTGCCTGGCCAAGATGCGGCAGGAAGGCCCGGCGGGACTCGCCGGCCATGCCGCCCACGGACACGGCCTCTTCTGTGTTCTGCCGCTGGTCCGGCCGCACGAGGACCGGGAGCTGTCGCGGCGCGCCATGCGCCACTGGACGCGTCTGCTCGACCGCTACGACCCGGACGACCGCCTCTACCGCTGGCTCCTCAACTTCTCGGCCATGACCATCCAGGAGTTCCCGCAAGGCGTGCCGCCGCGCTACCGCATCGCCACGCCCTTCATCGACGCCTTCTACGGCGAGACCGCCCGCCGGACGCGGGCGAAGTACTCCTGGCTCCACTTCACGGACCACGCCCGCGAGCTCGGCGCCGAGAACTTCGGCGCCGGGCGGGGCGTCGCGGCCGAGGACTTCGACCGCGACGGCGACCTCGACCTGGTGGTCACCGGCACCGGTTTCAGCGTCCGCTACCTGCGCAACGAAGGCGGCAAGCGCTTTACGGACGTCACCGGGGAAGTGGGCCTTTCCGGGCTCATGCAACCATTCACCGTCACTCAGGCCGACTACGACAACGACGGTTGGATGGACTTGATGGTGGCGCGGCCTTACGATCACTACGACCTGTTCAGGAACCGCGGCGGCCGCTTCGAGAACGTCACCGCCGCCTCGGGGCTGCTCGACGCCAAGGGGGCGGACGAGCTGGCGGCCTCCTGGATCACCGCCTGGGGCGACGTCGACAACGACGGCGACCTCGATCTGTTCGTGGCCAACTGGGCGTTCAAGATGCCCTTCCTCTCCGGCATCATGGCCAGGCCGCGGATGGACTCGAAGCTCTTCGTCAACGACGGCAACGGCCATTTCCACGACGGCAACGCCGAGCTCGGCCTGCAGCCGGTGCTGCACGACCGCTACTTCATCGGCGCCGACTTCGGGGACTACGACGGCGACGGCTTCGCCGATCTCTTCCTCTCCAGCCCCCTGCGCGGCACCAGCGTGCTGCTGCACAACGAAGGGGGGAGGCGCTTCACCGTCTCGCCGGCCTACACGCGGACCGAGCCCGGCTTCGTCGGCGCCTTCCTCGACGCCGACCAGGACGGCCGTCTCGACCTCTTCCACGCCGGCTTCGGCGATGCCCGTACCACCGTCGTGCAAGCCGTCTTCGGCGAGCACCGGGAAGAGTACAAGACGAACCACAGCAGCATCCTTTTACAGACGCCCGGCGGCCGTTTCGTCGAGCACAACGAGTTCTTCGGCGGCGGCGCGATGCCGGCGAGCACCATGGGCGCCGCCTTCGGCGACCTCGACAACGACGGCTGCTACGACTTCTATCTCGGCACCACGAACCCCGAGCCCTGGTTCATCTTCCCCAACCTGATGTACATCGGGCTGGCGGAGAACGGCCGCTGCACGGGCCGCATGGACAACGTCTCGATGCTCCAAGGCTTCGGCAACGTGCAGAAGGGTCACGGCATCGTCTTCTTCGATTTCGACGGCGATGGGGACCAGGACATCTACTCCTGTCTCGGCGGCATGTGGCCGGGGGACCAGTGGGTGAGCCAGCTCTTCGTCAACGAGAGCGACGTCCACAACGCCTGGGTCAAGATCCGCCTGCGCGGCCGCAAGACCAACTTCTACGGCGCCGGTGCGCGCCTCAAGGTGACGGCCCACGCGGCGGACGGCCGGCCCATCGTGCGCTATCGCCAGATGGACGACGGCACCGGTTTCGGCAGCTCCCCTTATCTCGCCCACGTCGGGCTGATGAACGCCGTGGCGATCGACGGCGTCGAGGTGTACTGGCCCGTCTCGCGCTGCCGGAAGACATACCCGGCGGAGCTGCGTTCCCTGAACGTCCTCGACGAAGCTCGATGCCTGGCGGAGCGGCCGGCGGGCCAAACGGCTCCTTGAATCGGCACCCAGGAGTTGTTTAAATGGTACTCTGAGTTCCGAGGTCCTCCTTTGAAGATCGCGCTCCCAAGACCGAGACGCAGACCGCTCTTCTTCGGGCTGACGCTGGCGCCCGTGGCGCTCCTCACCGGCGTCTGGATGACCCTCGGCCGCCTGGACGTCGAAGGTCGCGAGTTTTTCGCCGCCGGCCGCGGCGCCGTGGAGACCCTCGACCGCCTTTCCCGGGCGCTCCGCGGCCGCGACCTCGCCGCCGCCGAGAGCCTCTACGCCGCCGATTTCCAGGGCTCGCCGCTGGGCCTGACGGCGATCGAGAGGGTAGGGGAGAAGGACGGCGTCGAGACCCGCCGCTTCGCCGCCGGCGGCGGGCGGACGGACCGCCGGACCGCGCTCGCCGAGTGGCGGGACTACCTCGACGGCTTCGCGTCCATCGAAGAGCTCGCCCTGCACGTCCACCGTATCGAGTCCTGGGAGCCTCGGGGGCCGGTCACGGCGCAGGTCCGCTTCGAGGCCATCGCCACGCCTCGCGGCGGCGTCCGGCCCGGCATCGACCGCGCCCTGTTCCGCATGCGGCTCGTCCCCTCGCCGGCGGGGCTGCGCATCGCGGAGGCTTCTCTGGTGGAAGGCGAGCGCCTGGAGAGCGACGTACCGCAGTTCGAGGAGGTGGGCCGCGCCGCCGGCGTCGCCTTCGCGAACCGCTACTATCCGCCGTTCCTCGACCAACCGCTGCGTTTCGGCATGATCCGCTACGGCCCCGGCGGCATCGCCGCCGCCGACTTCGACAACGACGGCTTCTACGATCTGTTCATCCCGGACGGCGTCGAGTCCCGTCTCTTCCGCAACCGGCGGGACGGCACTTTCGAAGACGTCACCGCCGCCGCCGGCCTCTCCGGCCTCGACGGCGTCTCGGTGGGCGTCTTCGCCGACTACGACAACGACGGCTGGAGGGACCTCTTCGTCAGCCGCACCTTCCGCCACAACCAGCTCTTCCACAATCGCGGCGACGGCACCTTCGAGGACGTCACGGCCCGCTCCGGCATCGGCGAGGATTGCTGCACCACCGTCGCCTCCTGGGGCGACTACGACAACGACGGCCGGCTCGACCTCTACGTCGGCCGCTACCTCGACCCGAGGATCAAGATCCCCACCACCTTCTACGCCAGGAACGGCGAGCCCAACCAGCTCTACCACAACGCGGGCGACGGCACCTTCACTAACGTCACGCAGCAGGCGGGCGTCGGCGACACCGGCCTCTGCCTGGGCAGCGCCTGGGGCGACTACGACGACGACGGCGACGCCGACCTCTACGTGGTGAACGACTTCGGCCGCAGCACCCTCTACCGCAACGAGGGCGACGGCACCTTCGCCGACGTCACCACGGCGGCCGGCGCCCTCTCCTACGGCGCCGGCATGAGCGCCTCCTTCGCCGACTACGACAACGACGGCCGGCTCGACCTCTACACCGCCGACATCCGCTCCGAGCACGGCTGGTTCGCCGAGCGCCCCACCGTCATGCGCTACATGGCGAGCTCCTGGCTGCAGGGGGTGTGGAAGACCGACATGCCGCTGTACTTCCAGATCTTCCGCCAGTCGGGCACCCGCTTCGTCGAGGTGTTCCAGGAGATGGCCTCCGGCAACCACCTGCTGCGCAACCGCGGCGACGGCACCTTCGAGGACGTCTCCTGGAAGTCCGGGGCCAACCCCCTGGGCTGGTTCTGGGGCTCGGTCTTCGCCGACTTCGACAACGACGGCTGGCAGGACGTCTACAGCGCCGACGGCTGGGTCTACAACGACCGCGGGACCGAGATCGAGCTCGCCTTCCTCAACAACGTCGTGGGCAGCCAGGCGGAGTACAAGACCGGCCGCTTCTTCGATCCGCAGCACTTCGGCCGCCTCTCCTGGCACGGCTGGGAGCGCAACCGCCACCTGCGCAACCGCGGCGACGGCACGTTCCAGGAGATCGGCCGGCCGGCGGGCACCGACCTGCTGAGGAACAGCCGCGGCGTTGCCGCCGCCGACTTCTGGAACCGCGGCGTCGTGGATCTCGCCGTCGCCGCCTCGGCGGACCGCCACGCCCTGCTGCGCAACCAGGTGGGGCAGCGTCGCTCCTGGCTGGAGGTCGAGCTCGCCGGCACCAGGTCGAACCGCGACGCCGTGGGCGCCCGCGTCACCGTGCTCGCCGGCGGCAAGCGGCTGACGCGCGAGGTGGCGGCCGGCGACGGCTACGCCTCGCAGAGCATGCTCCGCCTCCATTTCGGCTTGGGCGGCGCGCGGCGGATCGAGGAGCTGACGGTGCGCTGGCCCGCCTCCGGCACCATGCAGCGGTTCCGCGGCGTGGCGGCGGGCCGCATCGTCCACATCACCGAGGGCGGAAGACTGGTGGAGAAGAGCTATGGAATCGCAGCGGGTGGAAGCTCCGTCCCGCCCTGACGCCGGAACCGTGGCGATGCCCGCGAACAGGGAGATCGCCATCGTCGCCGCCGTGCTGCTGGCGGCCGGCGCCGTTGCGGCCGGGCCGGAGCGCGCCTTCGAGGACGTCACGGCGCGGGCCGGCGTCGCGGCCGCGCACCACAACCGCAAGTTCCACAACCGCTACGCCGCGATCATGGCCGGCTATACGGCCCTGGGCGCCGCGGCCGCCGTAGCCGACTTCGATGGCGATGGCTTCGAGGACCTCTACGTCACCGACTCCGCGGAGACCGGCAAGAACCACCTCTACCGGAACCTCTTCGGTGAGACGGGCACCTTGACCTTCGCGGATGTGGCGGAGAAGGCCGGGGTCGCCGACGGCAACGACGCGAGCGACGCCTCTTCCGACGCCCTCTGGCTCGACTACGACAACGATGGCCGCCCCGACCTCTTCGTGGTCCGCTTCGGCCGTAGCCGGCTCTTCCACAACGAGGGGAGCGGGCGCTTTCGCGACGTCACCCGCCAGGCAGGGCTCGACCGTTACGCCAACGCCATCAGCGCCATCGCTTTCGACTACGACCGCGATGGCGACCTCGACCTCTTCGTAGGAAGCTACTTCCAGCCGGTCAATGTCTTCCGTCCGACGACGCCGCGTTTCTTCCCCGAAAGCTTCGAAACCGCCAACAACGGCGGCGGCGTCACCCTCTGGCGCAACGACGGGAACGGCAAGTTCGCTGACGCCACCCGCCAGGCTGGCATCGCCCTCTCCGGCTGGACCCTCGACCTCGGCCACGCCGACGCCGACAACGATGGCGACGACGACCTCTACGTGGCATGCGACTTCGGCACCGACCGCTTTCTCCTCAACAACGGCGACGGCACTTTCCGCGACGTCACCAAGGAGACCGTCGGCGTCGACACCAAGAAGGGGATGAACGCCGACTGGGGGGACTACGACAACGACGGCTGGCTCGACCTCTTCGTGACCAACATCACGGACGACTACATGCGCGAGGGCAACTTCCTCTGGCGCAACAACGGCCCTGACGAGGCGGGCCTGGTCACCTTTGCCGATGTCTCGCGCGAGACCGGCACCCACGACACCGGCTGGGGCTGGGGCGCCAAGTTCTTTGATTACGACGGCGACGGCTGGCTCGACCTTTACGTGGTCAACGGCTGGGTGTCGGCTGGTCCGGAGAGCTACGTGCCAGACATCTTCGCGATGGTCACCCGCCCCGGCGTCGACTTCGCGGACGCCCGCAACTGGCCGCCCATGGGCGAGAAGAGCCTCTCCGGGTACCAGAAGAAGAAGCTCTTCCACAACCAGATCGGGATTTTCAAGGACGAGGCGCCCCGCCACGGCCTCGACTCCACGCGGGACGGCCGCGGCATCGCCATCGCCGACTTCGACAACGACGGCCGCCTCGACCTGTTCGTGGCAAACGCCAACGCCGAGCCGTACCTCTACCGCAATGTTTCCGGTCAAGCGTCCGGCGCAGGGCGCGCCGCCGGCCCGCACTGGGCCGCCTTCCTCCTGGAAGGTCGCAAGTCGAACCGCGACGCCGTGGGCGCGCAGCTCCGCGTCACCGCGGGCGGGCTGACGCAGCTCCGCTTCGTGGATGGCGGTAACGGCTTCGCCGCGCAGAGCAGCCGCCGCGTCTACTTCGGGCTCGCGGGCGCCGCTGCCGTCGAGCGCTTGGCGGTCCGCTGGCCCTCAGGTCTGCGCCAGACTTTCGCGAATCTCCCCGCCAATCGCCTCTACCGCATCGTCGAAGGTCAGTCCGTGCCGCAACCGTTCACCGCCGAGGTCCGCAAACCATGAA
>DATBGJ010000392.1:0-4498 GCA_036558045.1 Thermoanaerobaculia bacterium | reverse complement strand
CCAGCTCGTGACCGACCCCGGGCGGGCTCGCGTGGTGTTCGAGAAGCCGTTCGGACACGACCTCGAAAGCGCCAAGGAGCTCGACGCTGCTCTCGGCCGCCTGGTGGACGAAAGCCAGATCTACCGCATCGATCACTACCTGGGCAAGGAGCCGGTGCAGAACATCCTTGCCTTCCGCTTCGCCAACTCGGTGCATGAGCCGCTGTGGAACCGGCGCTACATCGACTCGGTGCAGATCACCGTCGCCGAGCAGGAGGGCGTCGGCACCCGCGGCGGCTACTACGAGGGCGCGGGAGCCCTGCGCGACATGGTGCAGAACCACCTCCTGCAGTTGCTCTGCCTCGTCGCCATGGAGCCGCCGGTGACCTTCGAGGCCGACGAGGTGCGCAACAAGAAGCTGGACGTGCTGCGGGCCCTCCGCCGCCTCAAGCCCGAGGAGGTCCATCAGCTCGTCGAGCGCGGCCAGTACGGCCCGGGGCTGATCGACGGCAAGAAGGTGGCCGGCTACCGCGGCGAGCGAGACGTCGATCCTCACTCGACGACCGAGACCTTCGTCGCCCTCAAGCTGTTCGTGGACAACTGGCGCTGGCAGGACGTCCCCTTCTACCTGCGCACGGGCAAGCGCCTGCCGGTGCGCGCCTCGGAGGTCTGCATCCAGTTCCGGCCGGTGCCCCATCAGGCGTTTCCGTCCTCGGCGCTCGGCGAGATGGAGCCCAACCGCCTGCTGCTCGGCATCCAGCCCTGCGAGGAGATCGTGCTGCGCTTCCAGGCCAAGCGGCCCGGCTCGGACATGCGCCTCGCCCGGGTGGAGACCCGCTTCCGCTACAGCGACGCGTTCGGCGGCACGGAGCCCGAGGCGTACGAGACCCTGCTGCAGGACGTCATCGAGGGCGATCCATCGCAGTTCATGCGCCGCGACCAGGTGGAGTCGGCGTGGGAGGTCGTGTCGCCGATCCTCGACTACTGGCGGGAGCAGGGGCCGTCCGATCTGCCGATCTATCCCGCCGGCACCTGGGGGCCGGAGGCGGCCCACTTCCTCGTCGCCCGCGACGGCCGCGTCTGGGTGGAGCCGGCGGTGTGCGAGGAGGGGGAAACGTAGAGCGGGGCGGTCGTTTACGGCGCCTTCTCGGTTTTCTCGTCCTTCTTTTCCTTCTCTTCCTTCCTCTCCACCGGCAGCGGCTTGCGCGGCAGCGGCTCCGGCCGCATGGCGGCGTCGTAGAGGAAGGCCGCCATGATCACCGAGGCCTGCATCAGGTCGTCGCGCTTCAGGTGATCGTAGGTGTCGAGGTTGGTGTGGTGGGTGCGCGGCCGGTAGTCCAGCTCGTCCTGGATGAACTGGAAGGCCGGCAGGCCCACGCGGTCGAACGGCACGTGGTCGGTGGAGTCGGTGGGGCGCAGCGTGACGGTGCCGGCGCCGAGGTCGGCGAAGGGCGCCAGCCAGGCCGCGAAGATGGGCCGCACGGCGGCGTTCTCCTCGGAGTAGATGCCGCGGATGCGGCCGCTGCCGTTGTCGAGGTTGAAGTAGGCCGCGAGGCGCGCGTGCTCGGGCTTGAGCTGCAGCGGCCAGACCTCCTCCCGCAGCCGCTCCGGCAGCTCCTTCTGCTGCGGATCCTGGTTCTCCGGACGGGTGGCGAAGTGCTGCTTCACGTAGGCGAGGGAGCCGAAGTAGCCCTGCTCCTCGCCCGTCCACAGCGCGAAGCGGAGGGTGCGCCGGGGCTTGACGCCCAGCGCCTTCAGGATGCGGGCGGCTTCCATCACCACGGCGCTACCGGCGGCGTTGTCGGTGGCGCCGGTGCCGGCGTGCCAGGAGTCGAGATGCGCGCCCGCCATCACGATCTCGTCCTTCTTGTCCGTGCCCGGGATCTCGGCCACGGTGTCGTAGGCCTGCAGGTCGCCGTCGGTAAACTGGGCCTCGACGTCGATCTCGACCTGCACGGGGATGTCGTGCTCGACCAGGCGCACGAGCTGGTTGTAATGCTCGGCGGCCATCACCAGGGCGGGCACGCCGACGCTCTCGCCCGGCTCCCACGAGCCGCCGCCCGTCACGCGCACGATACCGTTGAGCCGCGCGCTCGGCTCGATGGTCGCCAGCGCCTTCTCCTTCTCCAGGAACTCGTTGAGGGCGCGGCGGCGCCGCCAGCGTTCGAGGGCGAAGCGCCGCCAGTCGGTACGTTCCTTGGGGATCTCGAACTCCCCGATCTCCTCCAGCCGCTCGCCGGAGTAGCGCGCGAACGGCGGGTCCTCCGGCTCGTCGAAGCTCTCGGCCGCGTCGAGCAGCAGGACCTTGCCGGCGAGCTGGCCCTTGTACTTCTCGAAGTCCGCCTCCGCTTCGAGGGTGACCCGCATGGCCTCGCCGTGTACGGGACCGCCGGTCCCCGGCGACCAGGCCTTGGGGAGCGCCAGGAGCGGCGATGTCCGCGGCGCCGTCATGCGCACGGCGCAGGCGGAGAACGTCCAGCCGCGGCCGAAGGGGTAGCCTTCGAGATGCGCGTTGGCGAGGCCCCAGTCCGCGAAGCGCTGGCGCGTCCAGTCATTGGCCTCCTTGAGCTGCGGCGAGCCGGTGAGCCGCGGGCCGATGACGTCCGTGAGGTGGAACAGCGTCTCCATCACCTCGGAATGGTGGAGGCCCTCGTCGCGGATGCGCGTCATCGTCGCGAGGTCCACCGGCTCCTCGGCGCGGCCGGGCAGGCTGGCGGCTGTGAGGGCGAGCGCCAGGATGACGAGGATGAGCTTGCGCGCCATGAAATCTTCTCCCCTTCGATACGGTTGCGGATGACCGCGGGGAGTCTAACCGATTAGGATTCCCCCATCGCATAAGGACGAGATATGGATCGACGCCAGGAAGTCATCGTAGAGCCGGGCCTGCGTGCCCGCCGCGGCCCTCACCTCCCCTGCCCCTCCTCTCCCCGAGGGAGAGGAGGGGAAAAAGAAGAAGTACACGGTTCTTCGTCTTTCTCCCCTCTCTCCCCCGGGGAGAGAGGGGACGGGGGAGTGAGGGCCGCAGGAACGCTGTCGGTTCTTCTTGCGGTCGTCCTCCTCGCCACCCCCCTCACCGCCGCCGAGCCACGGCCGCTCAAGGTGGACGACATCTTCTCTCTCAAGTCCGTCGGCGATCCCCGCCTCAGTCCGGACGGGCAGTGGGTGGCCTACACGGTCCTCACGCTCGACGCCAAGGAGGACGCGGCCAACACCGACGTCTACATGGCGCCCTTCGCCGGCGGAGCGGCCGTGCAGCTCACCGCCAGCCCGAAGCCGGAGACGCGGCCGCGCTTCAGCCCGGACGGCCGCTATCTCGCCTTCCTCTCCGGCCGCGACGGCAAGAAGACCCAGGTCTGGCTGCTCGACCGCCGCGGCGGCGAGGCCGTCAAGCTGACCGACTACAAGGCGGACGTCTCCGAGCTCGCCTGGTCGCCGGACGGCAAGCGACTGGCGCTCATCGTCGGCGACGTGGACCCCGACGATCAGGACGACGAGAAGGCGGCGGGCGAGAAGCCCGGCGCCGCCAAGACCCCGAAGCCGATCGTCATCCACCGCCTGCAGTTCCTGCGCGACGGCGAGGGCTTCCTGCGCGACCTCCACGAGCACCTCTACGTCTTCGACGTGGCGGCGAAAAAAGGCGAGCAGATCACCTCCGGCCCCTACGACGACACCGAGCCGGCGTGGTCGCCGGACGGCCGCTCCCTCGCCTTCACCAGCAACCGCACGCCCGAGCCGGACGCCAACGACAACAGCGACGTCTTCGTCGTCGAGGCCAAGGCGGGCCAGAAGCCGCGCGCCGTCACCACCGCGCCGACCACGGACCGCGATCCCGCCTGGAGCCCCGACGGCAAGTCGATCGCCTATCTCGAAGGCGGCGATCCCAAGGACTTCTGGTACGCCAGCAACCACGTCTCGGTCGTCCCCGCCGCGGGCGGCACGCCGCGTCCCCTCACCGCGGCCCTCGACCGCAACGTCGAGAGCCCGCGCTTCTCGCCCGACGGCAAGCTCGTCTACTTCCTGCTGGAGGAGGGCGGCAACCAGCACCTCGCGCGCGTGCCGGCCGCCGGCGGCGCGGTCGAGCGGGTGGTCGGCGGCGAGCGCGCCATCCGGGCCTACGATCTCGCCCCCGGCGGCCAGATCGCGGTGCTGGAGAGCACGCCGCAGCGGCCGTACGAGGTCTCGGCTGTCGATGGCGGCTCGCTGCGGCGCGTCAGCACCGTCAACGACGAGTTCTTGAAAGGCATCCGCCTCGGCGAGGTGCGGCGCTTCCAGGCGACCAGCGCCGACGGCACCAAGATCGACGCCTTCCTCACCCTGCCGCCGGACGCGCCACAAGGCAAGCGGCTGCCCACCATCCTGCGCATCCACGGCGGACCGACGGCGCAGTACGACACCTCGTTCAACACCGAGTGGCAGATGCTCGCCGCCCATGGCTACGCCGTCGTCGGCGCCAATCCCCGCGGCTCCACCGGCTACGGGCAGGCGTTCTGCCGCGCCATCTGGGCCGACTGGGGGAACA
>DATBGJ010000391.1:0-3509 GCA_036558045.1 Thermoanaerobaculia bacterium | reverse complement strand
GACCGCTCGTGCAATCCCTGCGGCCCGCGCAGTGGGCCAAGAACCTCTTCGTCCTCGCGCCGCTCGTCTTCGGCGACAAGCTGCTCGACGGGGCGGCCGCCGGCCGCGCGCTCCTCGCCCTCGTGGCGTTCTGCTGCGGCTCCAGCGCCGTCTATCTGATCAACGACCTGCGCGACCGCGAGGAGGACCGCCGGCACCCCTTGAAGCGGCTGCGCCCGCTGGCCGCCGGCACGCTTCCGGTTGCCGTCGCCGTGGCCGCCGTCGTCTTGCTGGTGGTAACGGCGCTCGCCGTCGCCTTCTACCTGGGGCTGCCCTTCGCGCGCATCCTCGGCGCCTATCTGATCATCAACGTCCTCTACACGCTGTGGTTCAAGCACATGGTGATCCTGGACGTGATGTCGATCAGCCTCGGTTTCGTGCTGCGGGTGGAGGCGGGAGCGGAGGCGACGGGCGTCGAGGTCTCGCGCTGGCTCTTCCTGTGTACGATCTTCCTGGCGCTCTTCCTCGCCTTCTCCAAGCGCCGGCACGAGATCACCCTGCTGGCCGGCGCGGCCTCGGGGCAGCGGCCGGTGCTCGACCACTACAGCCCAGCCTTCCTCGACCAGATGATCAACGTGGTCACCGCCTCCGCGGTGGTCTCTTACGCGCTCTACGCCGTGGCGCCGGAGACGGTGAGCAAGTTCCACACCGAGAACCTCGTCTACACCATCCCCCTGGTGCTCTACGGCATCTTCCGCTATCTCTATCTGATGTACCAGCGCCCCGGCGAGCGCAACCCGACGGAGGCGATCCTGCGCGACCCGCCGTTCCTCGTCAACATCCTGCTCTGGGGGCTGGCGGTGCTGTGGATCGTCTATGGCGGCCAGGGGAGCATGCAGTAGGATTCCGCCTCGCCGGCTGAACCCGAGGCTCGCGACGTGACCGAATCGCTCCACGCGCTCCCCAGCGATGCTCCCGCCGCCGCGCGCGTCGCGGTCGTCATCCCCTGCCACGACGAGGCGCTGACCATCGGCAAGGTGGTGGCCGACTTCCGCGCCGCCCTGCCGGCGGCGCAGATCCTGGTGGTGGACAACGCCTCGGGCGACGGCACCGCGGAGGTGGCCCGCCGGGCCGGCGCGGAGGTGATCCGCGAGCCCCGCCCCGGCAAGGGGTTCGCCCTCCTCGCCGGCTTCCGCAAGGCGCGGGCGGACGGCGCCGTCCTGCTGGTGATGGTCGACGGCGACGACACCTATCCGGCCGAGGACGTCCGCCGGCTCCTCGCCGCCGCCGAGGCCGGCGCGGAGATGGTGATCGGCACGCGCCTGACGGATTTCGAGCGCGGCGCCTTCCGCGCCGGCCACTCCTTCGGCAACCGCCTGTTCATCTTCCTCGTGCGGCTGCTCTTCGGCGTGCGGACGCGCGACCTCTTCTCCGGCTACCGGGTGATCACCCGGCGCTTCCTGGAGGCGACGCCGCTCATCGCCCAGGGCTTCGAGGTGGAAGCCGAGCTGTCCCTCCAGGCCGTCGTGCAGCGCTTCCCCGTGGCCGAGGTGCCGGTGCACTACCGCGCGCGGCCCGCCGAGAACCCGAGCAAGCTGCACACCTATCGGGACGGCACCCGCATCCTGCTCGCCATCCTCACCTTCTTCCGCGACTACAAGCCGATGACCTGCTTCGGCCTGCTGGGGCTGTTCTTCCTGCTCCTCTCGCTCGCCGGCGGCACCGTGGTGGTCACCGAGTTCGTGCGCACCGGCCTGGTGCCGCGGCTGCCGCTCGCCGTGCTCTCGGCGGCGCTCTTCCTCCTCGCCGCCCTCTCCTTCGCCTGCGGCGTGCTGCTCTCCACCATCAACCGGCGCTCGGCCGAGATCGCCGCGCTGATCCCGTGGAAGTAGCTTGAAGGTCCTCATCGTTTACGAGACGGTCTACCCCGACTTCATCGGCGGGGTCGAGCACCGCAACTACGAGCTGGCGGCGGCGCTCTGCCGGCGGGGCCACGAGGTGACGCTCGCCGGCTTCTGCAAGCCGCTGCCCGGCATCCCGCCGCGCCTCAAGGTCCAATCGCTGGGCGAGCTGGGAGCGCTCTACAACGCCGCCGGCCGGCGCAGCACGCGCAAGGCGATCCGCTTCGCCTTTACCGTGCCGCGGCTGGACGTGCGTGGCTTCGACGTCGTGGAGACGGCGAACATGCCGTACATCCACATCCTGCCGCTGGCCGTGAAGTGCGCGCTGGCGAGGAAGCCGCTGCTCGTCACCTGGTACGAATACTGGGGGGATTACTGGAAGGGCTACGTCGGGCGATTGAAAGCGCCGGTCTACAAGGCCATCGAGTGGCTGATGGGGCAACTCGGCACGGCGGTGACGGCCACCAGCGAACTCACCCGGGAGCGGCTCGCCCGCAAGCGGCGGCGCGGCGGCGTCGAGCTGGTGCCCTGCGGCATCCACGTGGCCGCGGTGCGGGAAGCCGCCGCGGCCGGCCGCGGCGAAGGACCGCCGCTCCTCTACGCCGGCCGCCTGCTGCGCGAGAAGCGCATCGACCTGTTGCTGCGCGCCGTCGCGCTGCTGGCGCCGCGCCATCCCGGCGTGCTGCTGACCGTCTTCGGCGATGGACCTTACCGCGACACGCTGATCCGCCTGGCGGCCGAGCTGGGCATCGCCGACCGGGTGGACTTCCGCGGCCACGTCGAGACCAGCCGCGAAGTGTGGGAAAACCTGGGAAGGGCGCGCATCGCCGTCCAGCCCTCGGAGCGCGAGGGATTCGGGCTCTTCCCTCTCGAAGCCATGGCGGCCGGCCTGCCGGTGGTCTACTGCGAGTCACCGGAGAGCGCCGTGCCCGAGCTGGTCCGCCACGACGTCGAAGGCCTCTGCTGCCCACCCGAGCCCGGCGCCTTGGCTGGGGTTCACGAGAGGCTGATGACGGACGGCGGAGAATGGGCGCGTCTCCATCGTAACGCCCTGGCGCGGGCGGCGGGCTACGACTGGGATGAAGTGGCGAGACAGATCGAGGAGCTCTGCGAGAAACTCACTCTGTTTAGAACGCGAACACCCTGATTCCAGACTGCGGAAGACCGTTTCAGCGCCTGGAGCCGTATCATTCCTGACGCCAAAGGGATTCACCTTGGAGGCCCCCTGCCATGAACCCGCTCTTCAAACTTCTCCTGCTGGTCCCGATCCTGATCGTCCTCGCTCCTCGTGGAGGCTCGGGGGAAACCGCCAAGGCTCCTGCGCCGCAGCCTGACGGGCGCACGGCCGTCATCGAGCTGTTCACCTCGCAGGGCTGCTCGAGCTGCCCGCCGGCGGACCGGCTGCTCTCCCGGCTCGCCCGCGATCCGCGGTACCGGGGCAAGGTCATTCCGCTGTCCTTCCACGTGGACTACTGGAACCAGATCGGCTGGACGGACCCCTACTCCTCGCGCCGCTGGTCCGAGCGCCAGCAGCTCTACGCCGCCCGCACCTTCCACACCAACCGCATCTATACGCCGCAGGTGGTGGTCAACGGCCGCTCCGAGTGCGTGGGCTCTCAGGAGGGGACC
>DATBGJ010000390.1:0-8566 GCA_036558045.1 Thermoanaerobaculia bacterium | reverse complement strand
CAGCCAGTCTCTACTCCTTTCGCGGCTCGCCATAGGGAAGGAGAGCCGTCTTCCCCGCCTTCTTCGGCTTGCGGTAAGGAGGGACAGCGGCTTTCCCGCGATTCTGCGGCGTATGGTAGGGAGGGAAAGCGACGTTCCCCGCCTGCAACGAGAAGCGTTAAGGAGGGAAAGTGAGCTTCCCTCGTTACAACGGCTGGAGGCAAGGAGGGAAGGTCATCTTCCCCTTAAACACGAGACGCGGTAAGGAGGGAAGGTGACTTTCCCCGCTTACGACGAGAATCGTTAGGGAGGGAAAGTGACTTTCCCCCGATACATCGGCTCGGTGCAAGGAGGGAAGCTCATCTTCCCGCTTAAACACGAGACGTTGTAAGGAGGGAAGGTGACTTTCCCCGCTTGCAGCGGGAAGCGTTAAGGAGGGAAAGTGGCTTTCCCCCGATATATCGACTCGTTGCAGGGAGGGAAGGTCATCTTCCCCCTTAAACACGCGGTGTTGCACGGAGGGAAAGCGATCTTCCCCGCTTGCAACGAGAGGCGTTATAGAGGGAAGGTCATCTTCCCTCTAAAGTGCGCGGCGCTGAGCGGAGGGAAAGGCGAGCTTCCCTGCTCACGCCGAGAAGTGACAAGGAGAGGCGGCTTAGATCTTCACCTTCTCTTCCGAGGACCCTCTCAGAATCGCCTCTCGATTCCCGCCTGCTTGAGAATCGCGTTGGCAGTATGGCGAGATTTGATTTGGCTGTCCACCGTGAAGCGGCGCTGGGTAATGGGGCTGAACCAGATCTCGTGATCGCCCTTGCCTGGCCGCTCGAAGCGGCATCCGTGGGAGAGGAGGAGCTTCTTGATCTGCGGGGTATACGATGAGCCCATCAGGAGGCCAGCCGGACTCTTTCCTCGCGATGGCTCGTCAGCTCGAACGAGATGGCTTCGGGCTGATCACCGACGAGGAGGTGGTTCGCCTCCAAAAGCTCAGGAATGAGGGTGTGGAGCTTTTCGGTGAGTGCCTCGAGAGTCGCCGCTTCGGTTGCTAAACCAGGGACGTCCTCGCTCGTCGCTACCCAGACATTGACCTCGGGGTCCCAGTCGGCGTGGACATGGTAGAGGAAAGCTCCCATGAGGTGGCAGGATAACATGACGGGTGGCCGGTCGGCGCTGAGCTGTCAAATACCACCATCTGATGGTGGATTATGACAGCCTGCCGTGAGCGGCATCGCCGTCGCCGTAGTCCAATCGGCGGCCCCAGGAAATCAAGGGCCTCTCGAGCGCTCGCCAGGAGAAGAACGCCAGGGTCACGCACGCGATTGCCGCCGCGAGAGTCGTCATGACCTCGGGTCCGGTTGCGAGCGACGGGGATCTGCCGAGGATGAGCCCGTGCGCCAGAAAGAGAATCGCGAGGTGGCTTAGATAGACGGCGTAGGCTACGATGCCGAGCTCGCGCAGCCAGCGGCGCCGGGTCAGCCATGCGATGGGTCCCCGGCCCTCCGTGACGGCGAGGATCAGAACGGCGCCATAGAACACGGCGAGAATCGAAAACAGGTAGGGGCTGCCCTCGAAGCCGTAGTGGCGGAACAGGGAGAGCGAGAGAAGGATGCCGAAGAAGACCAGCACGAGGCCGTAGAGCGGCCTTCGTGCCCGGAGCAGCCAATGCCGGTAGGTCGGCTCGCGCAACGCGAAGGCGCAGAGCACGCCGCCCAGGAGGGAGTCGAAGTGCAGGGGCGTCAACACGTAGACGGCGATGTAGCGCTCGGGCCCCGCCGCGAGACGCCCCAGGAGACCGGCCAGGCCGGCGCCGATGAAGATCGGAGGAATGCTCCTCGCCGGTAGAAAACGGATCGCCATCGGCAGCACCAGGTAGAAGTGCTCTTCGATGGCGAGCGACCACGTGGGAGACAACCAGACCGCGCCGAAATCGCCGCGCTCGGCCATGACGAAGTTCTGGGTGAAGGTGAGATAAGACCAGCCCGGAAGCGGCCGTGCGAAGAGCTCGCTGATTCCGGGTGCGTGGATCATCGATGGAACCAGTCGAGGAAGAGAGAAAAACAGCAGCAGCCAGGCGGCGTAGAGCGGCAGGATGCGGCACGCGCGCCGGAGGTAGAACACCGGGAAATAGCGCGGCGCGTCGCGGTGGTCCAGAAGGATGCCGCCGATCAGGAAGCCGGAGAGGACGAAGAACAGGTCGACGCCGCTCCACGAGAGCCGCAGCAGGCGGGCGAGGTAGATTCCAGGTAGGGCGGTGGACGTCGCGAGCGGAACGGCGGCGTAGTGCCAGAGGAGCACCAGCAGGATCGCCAGGCCGCGAAGGCCGTCCAGTTCGGGTATCCGCCGGGGGACACCTTGAGGGCTGGGTTCCAATGCGGTGATCCTGCCTTGCGGCAAGGCGGCCTTACATCAGCGGATCGTAAAGCGGGAACCGCTCGCACAGCTCCCGCACCTTGCCGCGCACAGCCTCTCGGACTCCCTCGTCCTCCGGCGCGCGCACGACTTCGGTGATGAAGTCGCCCACCTTCTCCATCTCGGGCTCCTTCATGCCGCGCGTCGTCAGCGCCGGCGTGCCGATGCGGATGCCCGAGGCGACGAGCGGCGGGTTCGGGTCGTAGGGGATGGTGTTCTTGTTCACCGTGATGCCGGCGGCCTCGAGCGTCTTCTCCATCATCTTTCCGGTCAAGCCCGCATGAGCGACGTCGAGGAGGAAGACGTGGTTGTCCGTGCCGCCTGAGACGATGCGCAGACCGTTGCCGGTCAGTCGGCCCGCGAGAGCCCTGGCGTTCGCCACGATCTGCCGCTGATACTCGCGGAAGCCGTCGCTCAAAGCCTCCTTCAGGGCCACCGCCTTGGCGGCGATGATGTGCATCAGCGGTCCGCCCTGGATGCCGGGGAAGATGGCGCGGTCGAGGTCCTTGGCAAACTCCTCCTTGCACATCACCATGCCGGCGCGGGGGCCGCGCAGCGTCTTGTGCGTGGTGGTGGTCACGAAGTGGCAGTGAGGGATGGGCGAGGGATGCAGCCCCGCCGCCACCAGGCCGGCGATGTGCGCGATGTCCGCCATCAGCAGCGCGCCCACCTTGTCGGCGATGGCGCGGAAGCGTTCGAAGTCGATCACCCGGCTGTAGGCCGAGGCGCCGCAGACGATCAGCCGCGGCCGCTCCTCGGAGGCGATGCGCTCGACCTCGTCATAGTCGATCCGCTCGCTCTCGCGGTCCACGCCGTAGGCCACGACTTGGAAGTCGCGGCCGGAGTAGGAGAGTCGGTGCCCGTGCGTGAGGTGGCCGCCGCAGGAGAGGTCCATGCCCATCAGCTTGTCGCCCGGCTTGAGGAAGCCGAAGTACACCCCCATGTTGGCCGAGGTGCCGCTGTGGGGCTGCACGTTGACGTGCTCGGCGCCGAAGAGCTCCTTGGCGCGCGCGATCGCCAGCCGCTCGACGACGTCCACGAACTCGCAGCCGCCGTAGTAGCGCCGGCCGGGATAGCCCTCGGCGTACTTGTTGGTCATCACGCTGCCGGCGGCTTCCAGCACGGCGCGGCTGACGAAGTTCTCCGAGGCGATCAGCTCCAGGCCGAAGTTCTGGCGCGCGCGCTCGTCGGCGATGGCCTGATAGACCTCGGGGTCCACGGCTTTCAGCGAACGGTAGTCGGACATCGGAGGCTCCTGTGAGAGGGAGACGGCGGTGCCGGGACGACAAGTTCCGGCGGTCGCTGGAGAGTTGTGGACAAGGGAGGGATGGCGCCGCGGCTCAGGCGGTCTGAGGCTCCTCCGGGCCGGGCTCGCCGCCGCCGGGCTCCGCCTCGCCGGCCGGCTTCTTGGCCGCTTTCTTCGCCGGCGCTTTCTTCACCGCCGCCTTCTTCTCCGCCGGGGGCTTCTTCTCCGCGGCGGGCTTCTTCTCCGCCGCCTTTTTGGCCGCGGGCCTCTTGGGGGGTTCCGCTGGAGCGATGGGAGCCTCGGCGCCGGCCGCGGCGCTCTGCGCCTCGGCGGGAGCGGGAGGCTTTTTCACCGAACGCTTGGAGCTCGTCGCCCGTTCGGTCCGGAGCTGCGTCTCCTCGCGGCTCCGCTTCTTCAGTCGCTTCAACCGGCGATGGCGCCGGCGCTTCAGCTCTCGATCTTTCTCTCTCATGTCCTCTCCTTGGACGACGCCAACTTCCTGGACCGCTTCGGGCGCCCGCCAGCTTGCCCCACGCGCCGGTTGAAAGTCAAGAAAACGGTCATAAAGGTATATTGCCGTGCTTTTTCGGCGGCACGCTCGCCCGCTTGGCGGCGAGCTGCCGGAGGGCACGGACGATCTCGGGCCGGGTGCGGCGCGGCTCGATGATGGCGTCCACGAAGCCGCGCTCGGCGGCGATGTATGGGTTCGAGAACTTGGCCCGGTACTCGGCCACCTTCTCGGCGCGCACTCGCGGCGCCTCCGCGCCGGCCTCCTCCAGCTCCCGCCGGTACAGGATGTTGACCGCGCCTTCCGGACCCATCACCGCGATCTCCGCCGTCGGGTAGGCGAAGTTGACGTCCGTGCGCAGGTGCTTGCTGGCCATCACGGCGTAGGCGCCGCCGTAGGCCTTGCGCGCGATCACCGTGATCTTCGGTACCGTCGCTTCGGCGAAGGCGTAGAGGAGCTTCGCCCCGTGCTTGATGATGCCGCCGTACTCCTGTGCGGTGCCCGGCAGGAAGCCCGGCACGTCCTCGAAAGTGACGAGCGGAACGTTGAACGCGTCGCAGAAACGCACGAAGCGCGCGCCCTTGAGCGAGGCGTCGATGTCGAGCACGCCGGCGAGATACGCCGGCTGGTTGGCGACGATGCCGACGCTCTTGCCGCCGATGCGCGCGAAACCCACCACGATGTTGCGGGCGTACTGGGCGTGGACCTCCAGGAACTTGCCGTCGTCCACCACGGCGGCGATGAGCTGCTTGATGTCGTACGGCTTGTTGGGATCCTCGGGCACCAGCGTGTTGAGCACCTCGGACTCGCGGTTGGGATCGTCGTCGCTCGTCGCCGGCGGCGGCTCGTCGAGGTTGTTGCTGGGGAGATAGGAGAGGAGCTCGCGGATGGCCGCCAGGCAGGCCGCGTCGTTGGCCACCGTGAAGTGACAGACGCCGCTCTTCGCCGCGTGCGTCGAGGCGCCGCCGAGCTCCTCCTTGGTGACCTCCTCGTGGGTGACGGTCTTGATGACGTCCGGCCCGGTGACGAACATGTAGCTCGTCTCTTCGACCATGAAGATGAAATCGGTGATGGCCGGCGAGTAGACGGCCCCGCCCGCGCACGGCCCCAGGATGGCGCTGATCTGCGGCACCACTCCCGAGGCCAACGTGTTGCGCAGGAAGATGTCGGCGTAGCCGCCGAGCGAGGCGACGCCTTCCTGGATGCGGGCGCCGCCCGAGTCGTTGAGACCGATGAGGGGAGCGCCGTTCTCGACCGCGAGGTCCATCACCTTGCAGATCTTCTCGGCGTTGGTCTCCGAGAGCGAGCCGCCGAAGACGGTGAAGTCCTGGGCGAAGACGTAGACGAGCCGGCCGTCCACCGTGCCATAGCCGGAGACGACGCCGTCGCCGGGGATGGAGACGCGGTCCATGCCGAAGTCCCGGCAGCGGTGGTTGACGAGGGCGTCGAGCTCGACGAAGGAGCCGGCGTCCAGCAAGAGGTCGATGCGCTCGCGCGCCGTCAGCTTGCCCGCCGCATGCTGCTTGGCGATGCGCTCCTCGCCGCCGCCCAGCTCGGCCGCCGCGAGCCGGCGCTGCAGCTCCTCGATGCGTTTCGCTCGGGCCTGGCCCATGGCGGCGGAGTTTACCCCAAGAGGAGAGTGGTAGATCGAGCGCTCTGCCCTTCGAGACCGCCCCATCTACATCAACCCATTCCAGACCAAAGGGAGCCAGGGCGAGGGATACAATCCACCTCCCATGCCGTTCTCGAAGCTCGACACCGCCGCGGTGGCTCGCACCCTTTCCCAGATCGCCGAGCGGCCCGAGGACGTGGTGGACGCCTTCTTCGAGCGGCGCGAAGAGGTGGAGATGGGCGAGGGTGCGGGGCTGCGGGCGTGGCGCGAGGAGGGCTTCGCCGTACGCCTCGCGCGCGAGGGGCGCACCTGGCTCGCGGCGCGCGACGCGATCGAAGCCAAGCCCTTCGCCGAGGCGCTGCGCCAGGCGGCGCGCGCCATTCCCTCCGCCACCTATCCCGAGCCGGTCCTGGAGATGGAGCCTCCGGAACCGGTGATTGCTCCCGAGCTCGCCGATTTTCCGCTCGCTCTCTCGCGGGCCGTGCGGGCGCATCACGTGGGATTTCCGTTGCGCGTCAGCGTGCGCCGGCACCGGCGGTGGGTGCAGGTGGTGGGACCCCGGCTGGTGGCGGCGGCCGAGGCCGAGACTTTCTACAGTCTCTCGACCGAATCCTCCTGGGGCCGGTGGGGCGCGCTGCTGCCGCGCCTGGACTCTGGAGCCGCCGAGACGGCCGCCGCCGCCGTGGTCTCCCTGTTTCGCGCCCGCCAGGCGCATCCGCCCGCGCCGTTCCGCGGCCCCGCCGTGCTGGGACCGGCGGCGGTGGCCGTGCTGCTGCACGAGGCGGTCGCCCACGCGCTCGAAGCGGACACCCTCGCCCAGGGAGGAAATCCCGAGGCGGCGGTGGGAGTCGCCATGGCGGCAGCCTGCCTGGACGTGCTGGACGATCCGGCGGCGGCGCCCGAGGGGGTGAGGCGCACGACCGACGACGAGGGAGCGCCGGTCGTCCGCCGCTGGCTGCTGCGCGGCGGCATCGTCGAGCAGCCTTTGGCGGATGCGCTCTGGGCCCGCACCTCGCCCGTGCTGCTGCCGGGCGCGGGACGGCGCGGCACGCGCCATCTGCCGCCGGGGCCGCGCTCCAGCCACCTGGAGATCCTGCCGGGAGAGGCGCAGGAGGCCGATCTCTTCGCCGGGTCAGAGGAAGGGCTCTTCCTGCCGGAGGCGAGCCGCGGCGCCCTCGATCCTCTCTCCGGCGAGTTCGTCCTCCACCTGCCCATGGCCCGCCGCTTCCGGCGCGGCGCGCTCGCGGGCACGGTCGGACCTTGCGTGCTGCGCGGCCGGGTGGCGGATCTGCTGACCCGCGTCGTGGCGGTGGGGAGCGAGGTTACGGTCGCCGGCGCCGGCTGGTGCGCCAAGGGCGGACAGAAACTCCCGGTGTGGGCCACGGCTCCGGCGCTGCGGTTGGAAGGAGTGGAGATCGCGCCATGAGCCAGGCGCCGCTCCTCGAAGAGATCCTGCGCGCGCTCCTCCGGCGCCACCTGACCGATGCGGAGATCTACGTCAAGCGCGGCCGGTCGCGGCGGCTGGAACGGACGCCGGTCACCGAGTCCTCCTGCGTCAGCCAGGAGCGCGCCTGGGCGGTGCGTGCCGGTAACCGCCGCGGCGCCTTCTTCACCGCCGCCACCGGCGATCCCGAGCCCGGAGGACCGTGGCCCGAGCCGGTCGACGGTGCGTCGCTGGAGCTGCCGGAGCCCGCCGCGGTGCCGGCCTGGACCACGCCCGCGGACTTCGACACGCCGCTGATCGGCGAGCGCGAGGGTCTCCGGTTGCTGGAAGGCCTCGGCCGCCAGTTGGAGGCGGAGCTGCCGGGCGCGCGAGTCCTGCGCGCCGTGCTCGAAGACGGCTCGAGCGAAGCCGAGCTGGCCAACAGCCGCGGCCTGCGGGCGAGCACGCGCAACCGCATCTCGACCTTCTACATCGAGGCCGCGGGTCCGGGCAGCCCCGCGCCCACGGCCTCTCTCTACGTCGCGGCGCGCGAACCCCGGCAGTTCCATCCCACGGCGCTTGCCCGGCGCCTCGCGGACCGCCTCGCCGTCTCGGCCTCGGGCGCGCCGCCGGAGCGGGACGCCGGCGAGTTCCTGCTAGCGCCCGTCGTCGGCGCCCACCTCCTCGCCGGGCTCCTGCCGCTGCTCGTGGGGCCCGGTCCCGGCGCGCGCCTCACCGCGGCGCGCGGCCGCTTCGGCAGCGAGCGCGTGACCCTCGTCGACAACGGCCGCTTCCCCGGCGGCGCCTTCGAGGCGCCGGTGGACGGCGAGGGCGTGCCCACCCGCGAGGTCGTGCTCGTCGAGGAAGGTCTCTTCCGCCAGCCGCTGCTCGCCTGGTGGCAGGAAGGAGCGGCGGAGGGCGAGCCCTCCGGCTGCACGCGGCGCGCCGGCTGGCGCGATCTGCCGGCGCCGGGACCCACACATCTCTACCTCAAGCCCGATCCCCGCACGGGCGTCGCGAGCCTGCTGGGCGCCGTCGATCGAGGCTACTACCTCATCGACGTCACCGGACCCGGCCATTTCGACCTCGCCGCGGACCGCTTCGCGCTGCCCGTCTGCGGCTTCGCCGTCCAGTCCGGCCGCGCCAGCGCGCCGGTGGCCGGAGCCTGGCTCAGCGGCGGCATCGGCGCCTTTCTCAAAGGCATCGCCGGCGTCGGCAGGGACCTGACGTTCCATCCCCTCGACGGCATGATCGGGGCTCCGACGGTGATGGCAGTGGGGTTGGAGTTGAGCAGGGGACGTGGTTAGAAGATCGCGGTCGGGGAAAGATCCTCCAGCCGGGCAATCCGCAACTCCTTGACTCGGTTCAACCGTCCATCCCCTGAAACGAACG
>DATBGJ010000389.1:0-1804 GCA_036558045.1 Thermoanaerobaculia bacterium | reverse complement strand
GTAGGGCGAAGCCCGGCAGATTTACAGTCTGCTGCCATTGTCCACTCGGCCACACCTCCAAAGAACTCTGCTCGCCGGATCGGGGTGGAGCCGGCACCCGGATTTGAACCGGGGACCTACGGTTTACAAGACCGTAGCTCTACCCCTGAGCTATGCCGGCGGGTCCTGTCCAGGCTGAAACCCCGGCCCGGCCGCTCCAAATTCCTGGAGCCGGGAGAGTTTAGCGTTGCGATGGCCTGCTGGCAAGGCGGCGCTACATAGGCGCCTTGCCCTGGGAGCGGTCCTGCCCTTCGAGACCTCACCCCCTGGCCCCCTCTCCCTGACGGGCGAGGGGGGACGATTCAAAATCGGAATTGCCGAAAAAGGCAGCCTCACTTTTGCGACGATCTCTGCCGTACCGCCTCGTAGAGCACCGCCGCGGCCGAGGTGGCGATGTTGAGCGAGCCGACGCGGCCGCGCATGGGGAGGCCGATCATGCGGTCGCAGAGGCCGCGGGTGCGGGCGCGCAGGCCCTTCTCCTCGCCGCCGAAGAGCAGGACCACCTTGCCGGTGAGGTCGACGCTCCAGGGCGGCTCCCCCGCGGGATCGGTGCCGTAGACCCAGAACCCCTCCTCCTTGAGGCGCTCGATCTCGGCCGCGGAGTTGGTGACGCGCTCGATGGCGAGCCATTCGCTCGCTCCCGCCGAGGTCTTGGAGACGGTGGGCGAAACCGGCGCCGAGCCGCGGTCGCGGATCAGCACGCGGCCGACGCCGGCGCCTTCGCAGACGCGCAGCAGGGCGCCGAGGTTGCGCGGGTCCTGCACGTCCTCCAGCAGCACGACGAGATCCGCATCGCCCGCGGCCTGCCGCTCCGCCGCGCCTTCCCGCACCTCGGCGGCCATGCCGTTGTGGGCGGGTCCGGCGAGCTGCGAGAGGGTCCGCTCCGGCACCACCTCGAAGGCCACGCGGTGCCGCTTGCAGGCCTCCTCGATCTCCTGCCGCCGCCGGCCGGTGCGCCCCGCGGCGACGAGCACCCGCACGATCTCCTGCGGGCGGTGCCGCAGGGCCTCGCGGACGGGGTGGTAGCCGTAGAGGAACACGGAACGAATGGCGAATTCAGAATAGCGAATTCAGAAAGAACGCTCTTTTCGTTCGCCATTCGCTATTCGCCATTCTTCATTCCCCCCTACACCTCCAAAATCTGCTGCTCTTTCTTCTGCAGGGCCGAGTTGACCTCGCCGATGTAGCGGTCGTGGAGCTTCTGGACCTCGTCGAGGCCGCGGCGCTCGTCGTCCTGGCTGATCTCCTTGTCCTTCTCCATCTTCTTCAGCTTGTCGTTGCCTTCGCGGCGGGCCTGGCGGACGGCGTTCCTGGCGTGCTCGGCGAGATCGTGGGCCTTCTTGACGATTTCGCGCCGCCGCTCCTCGGTGAGCGAGGGGACGGGGATGCGGATGACCTTGCCGTCGGAGGAGGGATTGAGGCCGAGGTCGGATTTCATGATGGCGCGCTCGATGGCGCCGCTCTGGCTCGGATCGTAGGGCTGCGCCACGATCAGCGTCGCGTCGGCCACCGAGAGGTTGGCCACCTGGTTGAGAGGGACCGGGCTGCCGTAGTAGTCGACGGTGATGCCCTCGAGCAGCGCCAGCGAGGCGCGACCGGTGCGCAGATGCTTGAGCTCGTGGTGGAAGTGGTCCACCGCGTGCTTCATGTGCGTCTCGACTTCCTTGAACACCTCTTTCATTGGGTCCCCTCCCGCTGAGGCTCGTTGCGTCCGGCAGGAAGATTCTTCCCCGTCCGGCCAAGACCTGTCAATCGAAGGGGTTGG
>DATBGJ010000388.1:0-8394 GCA_036558045.1 Thermoanaerobaculia bacterium | reverse complement strand
GCCGGCCACCCAGTCGCGATGGGCGTCCACGGCGGCCTTCATGCCCGGATCGGCGCGGAAACGCACCTTGATCCGATCGGCGTAATCCAGATCCTGCTTCTTGCGCTCCTGCTGCACCCAGTGGACGAACTCGCGGGCGAGCCCCTCCGCCTCCAGCTCCGGCGTCAGCGCCGTCTCCAGCGCCACCAGCAGATCGCGGTCTCCCTGGGTGGCCGTGCCCGCGCGCTCGACGAGCCGTACCTCGACCTCGTCGGCCGCGAGGTCTTCGGACCCCCCCGCGAGCTGCAGGGTGATCTTGCCCGTGCGCTCCAGCTCCGTGGCCAGCGCGTCGCCGTCGGCGGCGTCCAGGGCCTTCTTCACCTCCGGCATCCGCTTGCCGAAACGCGGACCGGTCTTGGGGAAGATCGGCTTGACCTCGTGGTGGACGTAGATCGTGCGGTCCGCGGCCCAGCGGATCTCCTTGACGTTTAGCTCGTCGCGCAACAGGTCCGCGTACGGCTCCACCAGTCCGCGCAGCGACTCGTCCGCGGTGACCAGGGTGACGGCGGGGAGAGGCTGCCGCGTCTTGAGGCTGTGGAGATTGCGCGCCGCGTGCCCCAGCCGCACGATGCGCTGGATGGCGGCCATGCCTTTCTCCAGGGCTTCGTCGGCCCGGTCGGCCGGCTGCGGCCAATCTTCGAGATGAACGCTCGCCGGCACGTCGCTGTGCTGGCTGCGCACCAGGCGTTCGTGCAGCACCTCGGCGACGAACGGGGTGAAGGGCGCGATCAGGCGCGCCAGGGTAGTCAAAACCGTGTAGAGGGATTGGTAGGCGCTTTCCTTGTGAAGGACGTCGTCCGCCTCCACGCCTCCCCAGAAACGGTTGCGGCTGCGGCGAATGTACCAATTCGTCAGATCGTCCAGAAACTCCTCGATGCCGCGCGCCGCTCCTGTCAAGTCGTAGCTGTCGAGTTGTGTCGTCACCGCATCGGTCAGACGCTGAAGGCGCAGCAGGATCCAACGATCGAGGTCCGGACGTTGCTCGAAGGGAATCTCGGGCTCACAGGGATGCCAGCCGTCGAGGTTGGCGTAGATGGTGAAGAACGACAGGGCGTTCCACAGCGGCAGCAGGAAGCTCTGCGCCGCCTCGCGCACCAGCCGTGCCGAGAAGCGCGCCGTCTGCTCCGGATTGTTGACGCAGAAGTACCAGCGCAGGGCGTCCGCGCCGGTCTCCTCCATGACTCCCATGGGCTCGACGACGTTGCCGAGGCGCTTGGACATCTTCCGTCCCTGCTCGTCGTTGATGTGGCCGAGGACGATGCAGGTCTTGTAGGCCACGGAGTCGAAGAGCAGCACGCCGAGCACGTGCAGCGTGTAGAACCAGCCGCGGGTCTGATCGATCGCCTCCGAGATGTAGTCCGCCGGATACTGCAGGCGCCGGTCGATCAGCTCGCGGTTTTCGAACGGATAGTGGTGCTGGGCGAAAGGCATCGCGCCCGAGTCGAACCAGGCGTCGATCACCTCCTCGACCCGCCGCATCGTCCCCTCGCCGCATTGCGGGCAGGGCCAGCTGAATTCGTCGATGAACGGACGGTGGGGATTGAACAGCTCCGGATCGTAGAGATCCTCCGGCTTCTCGCGGCCCGCGGCGGCGAACAGCTCCGCGTAGGAACCGATCACCTGCTGGTGCGCGCACGCGCTCGCCGAGCAGCGCCAGATCGGCAGCGGCGTTCCCCAGTAGCGGCGGCGCGAGAGCGCCCAGTCCACGACGTTCTCCAGCCAGTTGCCGAAGCGCCCCGTGCCGATGTGCTCCGGGTGCCAGTCGATCTCGCGGTTCTTCGCCACCAGCTCGTCCCGCTTCTCCGTGGTGCGGATGAACCAGCTCGTGGTGGCGTAGTAGAGGAGCGGCCGGTCGCAGCGCCAGCAGAAGGGATAGCTGTGGCGGTAGCGGTCGACGTGGAGCATCAGGCCGCGGCCCTTCAGGTCCTGGACGATCTTCGGGTCCGCGTCCTTGAACCACAGGCCCGAGAAGTCGCCGGCGCCGGGCACGATCTTCCCCTCGCCGTCCACCGACAGGATCATCGGCAGGCCATAGCGCCGGCCCGTCTGGTAGTCGTCCTCGCCGAACGGCGGCGCCGTGTGGACGAGCCCGGTGCCGTCCGTGGCGGTGACGTAGTCGCCCAGCACCACGCGCCCCGGAACGTCGGGCTCGAAGAAGGTGAACAGGCGATCGTAGAGCAGGCCTTCGAGGTCGCGGCCGCGGAAACGCACGAGGGCCGGCGCCTCCCGGAGATCGACCTGTTGGCGCTTGCCTTCCCTTTCGACCACCACGGGGACGGCGGTGCCGAGGTCCTCCCCGAGCAGGATCAGCTCTCCCGCCTTCCCGGGATGCTCGACGACCTTGTAGACGAGGTCGGGATGGACGGCGAGGCCCACGTTGGCGAGCGTGGTCCACGGCGTCGTCGTCCAGGCGGCCAGGTAGAGGTTGTCGCCGACCTCCCAGGATTCGCCGGCGGTCGTCGTCTGGAGGGACTGGCCCGGCCGGGCGTGGAACAGCGTCCAGATCGACGGATCGTCGGCGTCCTTGTAGTTCTGGGCCACCTCGTGGCTGGAGAGGGTGGTGCCGCAGCGGGCGCAGTAGGGCTGGATCTTGTAACCCTCGTTGAGCAGGCCGCGCGCCGCGAGCTCGGCGAGCGCCCACCACACCGATTCGATGTACTCGTTGGTGTAGGTGAGATAGGCGTGGTCGAGGTCGAGCCAGTAGCCGATGCGCTCGGTCATCGCCCGCCACTGCCGCTCGTAGGTGTGGACGCTCTCCAGGCAGGCGCGGTTGAACTCGGCGATGCCGTAGGCCTCGATCTGCTGCTTGCCGGAGAAGCCGAGACGCTTCTCGACCTCGATCTCGACCGCGAGGCCGTGCGTATCCCATCCCGCCTTGCGCGCCACGTGGTAGCCGCGCATGGTGCGGAAGCGGGGGAAGAGGTCTTTGACCACCCGGGTGACCACGTGGCCGACGTGCGGCACGTTGTTGGCTGTCGGCGGCCCTTCGAAGAAGACGAATTCTCCCTGCGGAGAGGGCTTCTCCAGGGTCTTCTCGAAGATGCCCCGGCTCCGCCACTGCTCGAGCACCTCCTGCTCGAGCCGGGGGAACGGATATCCGCCCGGGACATCGGGGAATCGGCGGTCGCTCATCCGGAATCCTCGCACGCCGCGCTCCCGCAACGGGGGGCGGCAAAGAAGGGGTATTGTAGCGGAGGTCAACCCGACAGCTTCGCCAGGAACTGCTCCAACCCCCGGCAGAAGAGCCCCGGCGTCTCGGCGTGAGGGAGGGCGCCGGCGCCTTCGAAGACGTCGAGCTGCGCTTCCGGCAGGCGGCGGAGCCAGAGATCGGCGTTCTCCGCCGGCGGGACCTTCGACCGCCGGCCCCAGGCGAGCCAGACCGGCGTCCGCAGACGGGAGAGATCTTGCGAGACGTCGAGCCAGAGGTCCCCCGCGAGATAGGAAGCGAGCGCCGTGCGGGCCTGGCGCGTGTGGCTCGCCCGGTAGTGCTGCTCCAGGAGGGCCGCGTCGACGCGCTCGGGCGCGGCGTAGACCTCGCGCCGCAGGTGGTGCTCCAGGGCCGTGCGTGCGGTCAGCAGGTCGAGGGCGAGGGCGCCGGCGAGCGGCAGGCCGACGAGCATGGAGACGAACGAGCGGCCGGCGGCGCGGGCGGGATCGTCGCCGTCGTCTCCCAGCCCCAGCGGCGAGACCAGCGCCAACGCCCGCACCCGGCCGGGATGATCGAGCGCCGTCCGCACCGCGTAGGCCGCCGCAAGGCCGGCGGCCGCCACGACCGCCCTTTCGCGCACGACGCCGGCCAGGAAGTCTTCGATGAGCTCCAGATAACGTTCGGGACGTTGCGCTCTGATCGTTCCCGGAGTGCGGCCCCAGCCGGGGAGATCGGGCACGTAGACGCGGTGGCTCTCCGCCAGCACCTCCGCCGCGGCCCGCCACTGGCCGGCGCCGTAGCCCGGGCCGAAGGAGTGGAGCAGGAGGATGGGCGGGCCGTTGCCGAGCTCCTGGAAGACCACCTCGCGGCCGGAGCGGCCGGCGAAGCGATGAGCCCGGCCCCAGCGCGGCGCCGCCGGAGGCTCCGCCCGCCGGCGGAGCAGCGCGGCCGCCGCCACCGGGGCCCCGACCGCCGCGCCCGCCCAGAGCAGGCGTCTGGCGAATCGGCGCCCGCGGTTCTCCGGCAGCGACCGCCCCGCGCCTCTCGACATGGCCGCGCAGCTTACCATTGACGGGTACTCGCGGCTCTTGACGCTATAATTGGCGGCAGATACCTATATGCCCGTCCGCCCCATCGTCCGGCTCGGCCATCCCGCACTCCGCGCTCCGGCGCGGCCGGTGGAGCTGGTGCGCGTCGCCGGTCCCGAGGTCCAGTCGCTCATCGACGACATGATCGCAACCATGGCGGACGCGCACGGCGTCGGCCTCGCGGCGCCGCAGGTGGGCGAGGAGCTGCAGGTCTTCGTCTATCAGGCGGCCGGCCCGCCGGAGATCCCGCTGCGCGTGGTGATCAACCCCATGATCACGCCGCTCTCGCGCGAGCTGGTCTACGACTGGGAAGGGTGCCTCTCGATCCCCGACCTGCGGGGTCTCGTGCCGCGCCATCCCGCCGTGCGGGTGCAGGGGCTGGACCGCGAGGGAAGGCCGCTCGCCTACGTCGCCTCCGACTTCGAGGCCCGCATCGTCCAGCACGAGTTCGATCATTTGAACGGTGTCGTCTTTCTCGACCGCATGCGCGACCTGCACTCGCTCGCCTATCTCGAGGAGTGGGAGCAGTACATGCTGGAGCGCTCCCGGCAGGACCTCGAAAAGACCGCGGTCGGCTGACGTGGGCCGCGAGCTCGTCGTCCTCTGGGCAGGACGCCACCAGCGTTCGCACTGGGAGGAGATCTGCGACTCCTACCGCCGGCGCATCGCCCGCCTGGCGCCGGTGCGGGACGTGCCGGTGCGCGCGCGGGCCGCCGCGGACGATCCGCAGCGGCTGCGGGCCGAGGGCCAGGCGCTCCTCGCGGCGCTGCCGCCGTCGGCCTGGGGCTTCGCCCTCGACAGCCGCGGCGAGGCGCTCACCTCCGAGCAGCTCGCCGAGCGGCTCGCCCGCCTGCGCGCGGAGTGGCCGCACCCCATCGCCTTCCTCATCGGCTCCGATCTCGGCCTCGACCGCGCCGTCCTCGACGGGGCCCGCGCCACCCTCTCTCTAGGCCCCCTGACCCTCTCCCACGAACTGGCACGTGTCGTGCTTTATGAGCAACTCTTCCGAGCGCTCTCGATCGAGGCTGGAATGAGCTATCATCGCGAGCCCTTGTAAGGCTGAACTAAGGCTGTATCATAAGTGACCTTTTTTAGCGCGCCGGTCGAAAGGAGAAGCAGCGTGGCCAGAACAGAGAAGGCCAAGGTGGCCGCCGAGGTGCCGCGGGATCGGTTCCAAGCCCTGCGCCAGCGGTTGCAGAACCAGCGGGCCGAGATCATCAACATGTACAAGCAGGACCTCCGGGCGGGGCAGGAATCCGCGGACGACGGGACCGAGGACATCGTGGATCGCGCCAACAACGCCTACAACCGCGAGCTCATGTTCTCTCTCTCCGACAACGAAAGGGCGACGTTGCTGCAGATCGAGAACGCGCTGGCGCGGATGGACGAGGGCAGCTATGGGCGGTGCGCGAACTGTGGGCAGATGATCAACGTCCTGCGGCTGGAGGCGGTGCCCTGGGCGCGCTTCTGCATCGATTGCCAGGAGCTCGCCGAAAAGGGTCTCCTCGAGCTCGAAGCGAGCTAGCGGAATCGGTTTCTCGACGGGCGGGGAGGGGCCGCGGGCGCCTCCTCGCCTTTGTGTTTGCGCATGGCTGACCCCGTAGAATCGTTCGTCTCGCGCCTTTCTGGAAGCAGCCAGCCGCCCCAGGTCTGCCTGGTCCACGGCGACCTGGTGATGGCCGAGCCGGCCGCCCGGCGCGTCGCCGAAGCCCTGGCGCGGGCCGCCGGCCTCGCTCCCGCGGCGGTCGAGGTCCATCGCAGGCCGGCGTCGCTCTCGCCGCTCCTGCAGGACCTCCGCACCTATTCGCTGTTCGCCGCCGGCAAGGTGCTGCTGGCTGCCGGCTCCGCCGTGCTCGCCGACCGCGGCGCCGCCGGCGAGCTGATCGACGACGCGGCCGAGGTCGTGCCCCTCGCCGGCGCCGGGCAGCCGCTCGCCGCCCGCGAGCGGCTGGCGGCCTCGCGCCTGCTCCAGGCCCTCCGCCTCTTCGACCTCGACCCTTATGCCGGCGAGCCCGAGCGCGTGCTGGCGGAGCTGCCGGCCTGGGTGCTGGAAGGCGGCAAGGCGCGCCGAAGCGGCGGCCGGGGGCGCGGCAAGCGCCAGGTGGAGGACCTGCGCGCCGGGCTCGCCGCATTGCTCGAAGCGGCCCGCCGCGAGGAGCTGCGGGGCACGGCCGAGGGCGATCTCTCGGAGCTGGCGGAGATCATCCGCGGCGGCCTGCCGCCGGGGCACGCCCTGGTGCTCGCCGAGAGCGCCGTCGCCGCGGACCATCCGCTCGCCGGTCTCCTCGCCGAGCGCGGCGCCGTGCTGGCGGTCGGCCGGGTGGAGTCCGAGCGCGGTGGCTGGCAGGGGCTCGACCTCCTCGCCGCCGAGCTCGCCCGGCAGACCGGCGTCGGCATCCATGCGGATGCCCTGCCGGAGCTGGCCCGCCGCACCCTGCGCCAGGAGAGCGATAGCCGGGGACGGGGGACCGGCGGCGCCGACGCGGATTCGACGTCGCGCTTCGCCGCAGAGTACCGCAAGCTCGCCAATCTCGCCCAAGAGGGGATCGACCGAAAGATCGACCGCCGGCTGGTCGAGAGCGCGGTCGAGGACCGTGGGGAGGAGGACGTCTGGCAGCTCCTCGACGCCATCGCGGCCGGGCGCGGCGGCGAGGCCCTCGACCGGCTCCGCCGCCTGCTGGGCTCGGCCGAGGATCCGCTCGCCGCGCGGCTCACCTTCTTCTCGCTCCTCTCCTCCTTCTGCCGCCAGCTCGTCGCCGTGCGCGGCATGATGCGGGTGGCGCGCGTCCCCCCGGGCGAGACCAACTATGGCCGCTTCAAGAACAGCCATGCGCCGGCGCTCCAGGCGGAGATCCCGACCGGCGGCAAGAATCCTCTGGCCGGCCTCCACCCCTTCCGGCTGCACCGCGCCTATCTCGCGGCCTGCCGCCTGCCCGAGCCGCTGCTGGCGCGGCTGCCGGCGGACCTGTTGGAGACGGAGCTGCAGCTCAAGGGGGAGAGCAGCGATCCCGACGTGGCGCTGGCGCGGTTGGTGGCCCATCTGAGCCAACCGGGGCGGCGGGCCTGACCGGCGTTACCCCCGTCCCGGCGCCCGCCGGGGGAACCCGTACTCCAGCCGCAACCGACTGAAGGTGGAGCTCAGAGAAGCCCGCTCATCGCGGCGCAGCGTTCCGCCGTCGATCTCCACGTCGAGGGCCTCGGCCTGCCGCGCTTCTTCCATGAGGAAGCGGAGGACCTCTTCGCCATGCCGGTTTCCCGGCGCCGGCGAGAGGAGGACGCTCGCCGCGATCCCCTCCGCGGCCAGAGCGTGGACGGCCCGCATCCGCGGCTCCGGATCGTCCGCGTCCGTGATCGGAACGATCATCCGCACGGCGACCGAGTGCCGCCGGTCCAGCTCGACCAGCAGGTCGAGCTCGCGCAGGATGCGGGGAGTGCCGGTGGTGATGGCGATCTCCAGCCCTTCTTCGCGCAGGAGGGCCCGCCGGAGCGGGTTCTCCTCCCGGCGACCGGCCGGCGGCTCGTAGGGGTTGACCGCCGTGCCGAGCGCGATCGGCTGCCGGCGCAGGACCGCTCTGCGGAGCCTGCGTTCGAGCGCCGCTCCGGGATCGGACTGCAGCGAAGGGGAGAGGACGAAGAGGAGCGGGAGCGTGGCCTGGTTGAACATGTTACGCTCTTTTTACGCCACTCCCTCCCGGCTTGTCAAGGGGGTGGTGAGGGTACAATGCGCCGTCATGCCCGAGCTGCCCGAGGTCGAGGTGCTGCGCCGCAGCCTGGAACCCCACCTGGTGGGAGATCTGATCGAGCGCGTCGAGGTGCGCAACCCGGCGCTGCGGGAGCCCGTGGAGACGGCGCGGCTGCGGCGGTCGCTCCAGGGGCGGCGGGTGACGGCGCTGCGGCGGCGCTCGAAGTACCTGCTGATCGATCTCGAGGGCGGGCGGACGCTCGCCGTCCACCTCGGCATGAGCGGCCGCTTGACGCTGGCGCCCGCCGCGGCTCCCCGCGAGCTGCACGAGCACGTGGCCTTTCATCTGGGCTCCGGGCGGCGGCTGCGCCTGCGGGACCCGCGGCGCTTCGGCCTGATCTTCGCCCTGCCGACGGCGGAGCTCGCGGCGGATCCCC
>DATBGJ010000387.1:0-10741 GCA_036558045.1 Thermoanaerobaculia bacterium | reverse complement strand
TGTGGCCGAGGGTGACGTCGTCGACGTAGGTCTGCGCCGTGACGGGGTTGAGGTCGTTCGGCTGATTGGTGCCCGGCTGCTCCTTCTCGGTCACCTGCGTGGGAGCTCCGCTCCCTTCGGTATATTCCGCCCGCTCGTGGGCTTTGCAGGCGCCCAGCAGGGGCAGCAAGGCGATGACCAACAGACTCAGGAATTTGGGCGTTCTCATTTCAGCCCTCCTTTCTCGACGTTGGGCTACCGAGAGCGGCCCGGGCCTGGACCGCTCGTTGTGCTGAAGAGATAGAGCAAGGGGCATACCAGAGATTTACGCCCGACTTCTCCTGCCCTGAAACCCGCCAACCAGAGAGACGTATAGACTCCAGGGCCCGTTGCTCGTCCGTTCAATATTTCTCCGCCCGCTTAAGCGGGCTTCTCGATTTCAGGAGGTGCTCGTGAAAGGAATGCTCTCCGGCTTCCTGGGGCTGCTGGCCCTGGCAGCCCCTGCAGGCGCCGTCAGTTACCAGGACTACCATCCGTTCGCCGAGGTCGAGCGGCAGCTCCAGGCGTGGAGCAAGGACCACCCGGCGGAGGTGAAGCTGCTCACCATCGGCAAGTCGCCCGGCGGGCGTTCCCTCTACGTGGTCCGCCTCGCCGCGCCGGGAGGCGCCGATCCCGACTCGCGGCCGGCGGTCTTCGTCGGCGCCAACCTCGCCGGCTATCACAACGCCGGCACCGAGGCCGCCCTCGATCTCGTCCAGACGCTGCTCGCGGCGCCGGCCGGCAGCGCGCCGGCGAAGCTCCTCGGCGCCTATACCTTCTACGTGGCTCCGGCGCTCAATCCGGACGCCCATGACGCCATCTTCGCCAAGGTCCGCGCCCGCCGCGGCGGCGACGCGATGAAGGTCGATCACGACATGGACGGCCTCGAGGGCGAGGATCCGCCGGACGATCTCAACGGCGACGGCGTCATCACCCGCATGCGGATCGCCGATCCGGCGGGCGGCTGGCTGGCGGACGCGACCGATCCCCGCGTGCTGGTCAAGGCCGATTCCATGGAGCAGCGGCCGGGCGCCTACCGGGTCGTCTCCGAAGGCCGCGACGACGACGGCGACGGCGAGTACAACGAGGACGGCGCCGACGGCGTCTGGCCGGACAAGAACTTCCCGCACGCCTTCCCCTACCAGACTCCCGAGGCCGGCCCCTGGTCGAGCTACGCGCCGGAAGCCAAGGCGCTGATGGACTTCCTCCTCGGCCGCCGCAACGTGGCCCTCGCCGTCGTCTACGGTCCGGCCAACAACCTCCTCGCCGCGCCGCAGAGCCTCGGCGGCGGCGGCGACCTGGGGACGCAGAAGTTCAAGGTGCCGCCGCAGGCCGCCAAGTTCCTCGGCTTCGATCCCGAGAAGGAATACACCCTCGACGAAGTCTGGGAGGTGGCGCAGAACCTGCCGTTCATCCGCCAGAACAACATCACCAAGGAGCAGACCGCGCAGTTCCTCGGCGCCGGCGCCGCCACCAAGGTGGACGCCGACGACCAGGCCTATCTCGACAAGTTCGCCGAGAGCTACAAGGAGCGCCTGAAGAAGGCCGGCCTCGCCGCCGACCGTCCCGGCGCGCAGTACGGCAAGGGCGGCTTCACGCCCTGGCTCTACTACCAGTATGGCGCCATGGCCCTGGAGCTCGACGTCTGGGGCGTCCCCAAGGCGGAGAAGAAGGAAGCGAAGGCGGAGGAGGCCCTGACCCTGGACAAGGTGGCGGGCATGACCAGCGAACAGTTCATCGCCCTCGGGGAGGAGAAGATCGACGCCTTCCTCAAGGAGAACAAGGTGCCGCCCCAGTTCAACGCCAAGGCCGTCATCGGCTACATGAAGGGCGGCCAGGTGGATCCCAAGGGGATGGTGGAGCGCATGAAGCAGATGGGCGCCGGGGGAGGCGGCGGTGCTGCCGGCGGCGGCAAGGCGAGCGAGGCCGGCTCCCGCGAGCGCGAGGTGCTGGCCTGGATGGACGCCAACGCGCCGGGAGCTTTCACCGCCTGGACGCCGGTCACCCTGCCGGACGGCACCACGGCCGAGGTCGGCGGCCTCGATCCCTTCGCCGAGCTCAATCCGCCGATGGCCATCCTCAAGCCGGCCCTCGCGGCGCACACCGAGACGGTGCTCGACCTCGCGGGCAAGCTGCCGCGCATCGAGATCCTCTCCCTCGACGTGACGCCCTTGAGCGGCGGCGTCTACCGGGTCAAGGCGGTGGCCGGCAACCGCGGCTATCTCGCCAGCCACACCAAGCAGGCCGCGCGCGCGCAGGCCCATCTGCCCGTGCGGCTCACCCTGGAGACCGGCAAGGACGTCGAGCTGGTCACCGGCTATCCGTTCGCCGTCTCCGACCGCCTCGAAGGCACCACCGGCACCCTCACGGGCGAGTGGCTGGTGCGCGCCAGCCCCGGCGCGAAGATCGTCGTGGACGTCACCTCGGACAACGCCGGCCGCGACCGGAAGACCGCCACCGTCGGCAAGGGAGCTTGAACGCCATGAGACTGCGCAATCCGCAATTCTTCCTCGCCGCCCTGGCTCTCCTCGCCGCGGCCGTGCCGTCGTCCGCGGCGCCGCTCCAGCCGCAGGGGAATCCGCCGGCGGCCGCCTTCAACCGCCTGCACACCTACGAGGAGGTCACGGATCTCCTCAAGAGCTACGCCGCCGCCTATCCCAAATGGACCCGGCTGGAGAGCCTCGGCAAGAGCGCCCAGGGGCGGGACCTCTGGATGATCACCCTCACCAATCCGGCGACCGGCCCCGAGCTGTCCAAGCCGGCCATGTACATCGACGGCAACACCCACGCCAACGAGGTGCAGGGCGCCGAGGCCGCGCTCTACACCGTGGACTACCTGCTCGAGAATTACGGCAAGCTGCCGCGCGTCACCGAGATGCTCGACCGCTCGGTCTTCTACATCCTTCCCATGGTCAATCCGGACGGCCGCGCCCTGTGGTTCAAGGGACCCTCGGACGCCGACTTTCCGCGCACCGTGATGGTGCCCGTCGACGACGACCGCGACGGCAAGGCGGACGAGGACGGCTTCGACGACGTGGACGGCGACGGCTACATCACCACCATGCGCAAGAAGGTGGCGCTCGGCCAGGGCACGCACAAGCTCGATCCCAAGGACCCGCGCCTGCTGGTGGCCGTCGAGCCCGGCGAGCTGGGCGACTGGCTCCAGCTCGGCAAGGAGGGTTACGACAACGACGGCGACGGCAAGGTCAACGAGGACCCCGTCGGCTACGTCGATCCCAACCGCACCTGGGGCTTCTCCTGGGAGCCGGAATACGTGCAATCCGGCGCCGGCGCCTATCCGCTGTCGATCCCGGAGACCCGCGCCATCGCCCTGTGGGCGCTCCAGCATCCCAACGTGGCGGCGGTGCAGAGCTACCACAACAACGGCCAGATGATCCTCCGCGGCCCCGGCGCCAAGGCCGATCCGCCCTACCCAGCGCAGGACCTCAAGGCCTACGACCTGCTCGGCAAGGAGGGCGAGAAGCTGCTGCCGGGCTACCACTACTACATCTCCTGGAAGGACCTCTACACCGTCCACGGCGCCACCACCGATCACTTCTACAACATCATGGGCGCCCTGGCCTTCACCAACGAGATGTACAACCCGCCGGCCGACTTCGACAAGAACGGCGAGGTCTCCGACGAGGAGCTGATGAAGTTCAACGACCTGCTCTCCTTCGGCCGCCAGTGGGTGGACTGGCATCCGTACAACCATCCGCAGTACGGCCCGATCGAGGTCGGCGGCTTCAAGCGCGACGTCAACCGCGTGCCGGAGGGCTGGGCGCTGGAGGACGAGACGCACCGCAACAACGCCTTCGTCCTCCTCAACGCCTATCACCTGCCGCGAATCTCCATCGGCGACGCCCGGGTCGAGAAGGTGGGGAACGACCTATGGAAGGTGGAGGTGCCGGTGCTCAACGACCGCGCCATCCCGACGATGACGGCGGTGGCGGTGAACGGCAAGCTCCACCGCCAGGACGTCGCCACCGTCGCTGGCGCCAAGGTGATCTCGAGCGGCCTGGTCGACGACGCCTACCTCGACAAGATCGAGCTGCAGGACCACCGCCCCGAGCGCCTCATGGTGCCCGGCGTCGACGGCGTCTCCACACGCACGCTCTTTTTCCTGGTCCAGGGCGACGGCGAGATCACCGTCAATTACGACAGCCTGAAGGGCGGCAGGATCGCGAAGAAGATCGCGCTGCGCGAGACGGCAACGCGGAAGGCGGCGAAGTAGCGCCGGCCTGATCGGAATTTGATCCGGGGGGCGGCGACGCTCCCGGGTTCAGCTCTGAGACTTGCGGCTTTCCAACCAACGGAGAAACGACTGCTGACTCTCGCCCGAAGGCTTTCCCGCGAGGAGGTTTTCTACGCTGATATCTTCATCGAGATCGGGCCAATGTACCCCCTCCCCACCTCCGATCAGACGCCAGTTCCTCCTCTCCGAGGTCGTACCCTTCAAGAGGCGCGGGTACCATGCCAGAGGAGCCGAAATCGACCGTCCATCGCTGAGGTCCACTTCGAGCGTGTCCTCTCCGACAACCACGTTCTGAACTTTGGGATCTCTGACTTCAAAGGCCAAAGAACTCATTCCAGCCCCTCAGAAGGACTTCTGCGTTCTCTTCGACAAGTCCTTGGATTCGTAGAATCTCGCTGCGGCTGAATCCCCGTCCGCCTTGTAGCCGTACGGGGTTCAGCCAAAACTTGGCTTCGTTGTCGTCTCGTTCCACGTGGACATGCGGTGGCTCTTCCCGGTCGCCGGCATAGAAGAAGAATCGATATGGACCGGCGCGGAATAGGGTCGGCATTGTTCAACGAGGCCGTCACACGGAAATCGTAGCACCGAACCGGCACTGGCGAGCCCGCTACATCCGCAGGTAATCCGATCGCCAGCTCCGCACCATCTTCTTGATCTCGTCCTGGTTCCGCATCCCCTTGTCGAGGACGGTGCGGGTCAACTCGGGCAGCTCCGCGTCGCCGGCGAAGCGGAGGGCGATGAGCTGCCCCGTCCTCAGCTCGCCGATGCGGGACTTGAGGTCCGCGGGCAGCAGCCTCTCCAGGCGTAGGGTCTCTTCCAGCCGGATGATGCGGTCCTGCGCCCGCAGCGGAAAGCTCCGCGCGTACCAGGCCAGAAGCCCCAGGGCGACCGCCACCGCGACGCCGAGCAGGCGGTCGAAGAACGGCACGCCCGGCAGGGGCCGGATCAGCCGGAAGAGCTGCCAGATGACGTTGATCACCAGGATGCCCACGGTGACGAAGTGGAACGCCGGGACGAATCTGCGATGCGTCGCGAAGGTCTGCTCGGCCATGGTTTCTCCTCGAAGGCTCCGGCATCGTATCAGGCCCCTCTCCCGGCGGGCGTCTCCCAAGACGAGGAAAGGGATAGACTCCGCTCGTGGACCCGGAAGCCAAGGACCTCCAGTGCGTGGACGTGACCGCCGTCGCCGGCTCGTGGGACCGGCTCGTGCGCTCCTTCCTCGACGCCTACTTCGAGGTGCATCCGACGTTCGCGGCGGGCTCCGGCCGCCACGAATACGACGGCCGGCTGCCGGACTGGGGCCTGGAGAGCCTGGCGGCGGAGGCACCTCGCCTGCGGGCGGAGAGAGCGCGCATCGCGGAGTTCGACGCCGCGACGCTCGACGAGCGGCGGGCCTTCGAGCGCGAGATCCTGACGGCCGTCGTGGATGCGGACCTCTTCTGGCTGGAGGAAGCGGAGTGGCACCGGCGCAATCCTCTTTTCTACGCCCAGGCTCTCGACCCCAATCTCTATCTCGCCCGCGAGTACGCGCCGCTGCCGCAGCGGATGCGCTCCTACGTCGAGTACGCCCGTGCGCTGCCGCAGGCGGCGGCCCACGTGCGGGCCAACCTGCGCACGCCGATGCCGCGCACGTATGCCGAGCTGGGGGAGATGTCCTTCGGCGGTCTCGCCGGCTATTTCGAATCGGACGTGCCGGCGGTGTTCGCCGCCGTGGAGGACGCGGACCTGCAGCGCGACTTCCGCCAGGCCAACGCCGAGGCGGCGCGGGCCACGCGCGAGCTCGGCGCCTGGTTCCACGACCAGATCGCGGAGGGCAGCGGAGAGTTTCGCCTCGGCGCCGATCTCTACTCGCGCATGCTGATGGACACGGAGCACGTGGACGTGCCGCTGGCGGAGCTGGAGGAGGCCGGGCGGCGCGACCTGGAGCGCAACCTCGCGGCCATGCGCGAGGCCTGCGCCGCCTACGCGCCGGAGCTCCCGGTCGAGGAGTGCCTCGCGCGCGTGGAGGCGCGCAAGCCTGCGGGCGGCCCCGTCGAAGCGTCCCGCCGCCAGCTCGCCGGCCTGCGGCGATTCATCGAAGAGAAAGAGCTCGTGTCCATCCCCGGCGCCGAGGAGGCGCGAGTCGAGGAGGCGCCTCCCTATCAGCGCTGGAACTCGGCCTTCATCGACATCCCGGGTCCGTATGACCGGCATCTGCCGTCCATCTACTACATCGCGCCGCCGGACCCGCGCTGGACGCCGGAGGAGCAATCGCGCTACATCCCGGGCGAAGCGGACCTGCTGTTCGTCACCGTGCACGAGGTCTGGCCCGGCCACTTCCTCCAGTTCCTGCACTCCAACCGGGCGGAGTCGGAGCTGGCGCGGCTCTTCGTGAGCTACGGCTTCGCCGAGGGCTGGGCGCATTATTCGGAAGAGCTGATGTGGGAGGCCGGCTTCGGCGACGGCGACCCGTACCTCCACATCGGCCAGCTCCAGAACGCCCTGTTGCGCAACGTGCGCTACGTCGTCGCCCTCGGCTTGCACGCGGGAAACCTGACGCAGGAGGAAGCCGAGCGCATGTTCCGCGAGCTGGCGTTCCAGGATCCGGCCAACGCGCGGCAGCAGGCCTCCCGCGGGACCTTCGATCCCGCCTACCTCAACTACACGCTCGGCAAGCTGATGGTGCGCAAGCTGCGCGACGACTGGACCGCCTCCCGCGGCGGCCGCGCTGCCTGGCGGGAGTTCCACGACCGATTCCTCTCCTACGGCGGCCCGCCGATTCCGCTGGTGCGCAAGGCGATGATGGGCGGGGCGGCGGGGGGGCTGATATAGCAGGCGTTCGCCCGGCGCTCCCGCACCGGGCTATCGAAACGTCACCCAGAGGGCGATTCGCTTCAGAGAAGCGATGTCTCCGTAGCCCGGTGCGGGAGCGCCGGGCGAGACGGACCGGCTGACATCACAAGGACTCCAGCACCTCCAGATACTCCCCCACTCCCATCTCGCGAGGGTTGGAGCCGTTCGAGCCGTTGAGGACGGCGCGCTCGGCGATCCAGGGGTAATCCTGCCGCGGTACGTTGAGGTAGTGGAACGCGGGGATGCCGAGGTCCCGCAGCAGATCTTCGATCGCCTGCAGCACGCCTTCGGCCCCCGCGCCGCTGCCGGCCGGGAGCGCGGTTTCGAGCGCGGCGAGCTTCTCCGCGCAGGCGGGCAGGTTGTAGCGGAGGACCGGCGCGAGGAGCACGGCGTTGGCGAGCCCGTGCGGCACATCGTAACGGCCGCCGAGCGTCTCGGAGAGGCAGTGGACGGCCGCCACGTCGGCGTTGCCGAAGGCGAGGCCGGCGAGGGTCGAGGCCCGCATCACCGCCTCGCGCGCCTCGGCGTCGCCCGCGACGTCGGCGGCGGCCCGGCGCAGGTAGCGCAAGAGGAGCGCGACGGCGGCGGCGGCGAGGGCGTCGGAGATCGGATTGGCGAGCCGGCAGGTGAAGGCCTCGACGGCGTGGGTCAGCGCGTCGGCCCCGGTCCAGGTGACCAGCCGGGCGGGCAGGGTGCGAAGGAGGTCGCTGTCCGCCAGCGCCCAGGCGGGAAACAGGGTCTCGCCCTTGACGCTGATCTTCGCCTGCCGCTCCTCCACCGTGAGCACCGAGACCCAGGTCACCTCCGAGCCCGTGCCGCAGGTGGTGGGAACGGCGATGAAAGGGACCGGCGGCTTCTCGAAACGGTCGAGCCCTTCGTAGTCCGCCGCGGAGCCGCCGTTGGCCATCACCATGGCGGCGGCCTTGGCGGCGTCGAGCACGCTGCCGCCGCCGATGCCGAGCACCAGCGAAGCTCCCTCCTCGCGGCCCCACGCCGCCAGCCGGTCCACGGTCGCAGCCCGCGGGTTGGGCTCGACGTCGTCGAAGGTGATCGCCTCGATCCCCCGCTCGGCGAGCGCCCGCCACACCAGCTCCGGCCAGCCGGCCTCCTCGATGCCGGGATCCGTCACCATCAGCACCCGCCGCGGCTCGTACCCGGCGACGATCTCCGGCAGGCGCGCGATGCAGCCGGGGGCCATCACGACGCGGGTGGGGACCCGGAAGGGGCGGATCATCCTGTTACTCTATCGTGGCGTATTGCGTATAGCTGTTGAGAAGCATAGGAGAGAGCCGTCCATGGAATCCGTCGCCCAGGCCGCCGCCGTCCCGCGCGTGAAGAGCGGCGCGGCCTTGCCCTGGTATCTCTCGGCCATGCTGGTGGGCTCGACGAGCATCGTGATCGGCCTGCTGTGGGACATCTCGTGGCACATGACGATCGGCCGCGACACCTTCTGGACCCCGGCCCATCTGGCCATCTATCTCGGCGGCGTCCTGGCCGGGCTCTGCTGCGGCTGGCTCGCCTTGAAGACCACCTTCGCCGGCAGCGAGGCGGAGCGCGCGGTTTCCGTCCGCTTCTGGGGCTTCCGCGCACCGCTCGGCGCCTGGGTGGCGATCTGGGGCGCCATCGCCATGCTCACCTCGGCGCCGTTCGACGATTGGTGGCACAACGCCTACGGTCTGGACGTCGAGATCCTCTCGCCGCCGCACAGCCTCCTCGGCGCCGGCATGATCGCCATCCAGATCGGCGCCATGCTGCTCGCGCTGGCCTTGCTCAACCGCGCGCCGGCCGGGGAGGAGCGCCGGCTGGGCCTCGCCCATCTGTACGCAGCCGGCATCGTGATCCTGATGGCGATGACGCTGGTGACCGACTACGCCTTCCCGAACCACCGGCACGGCGGGCTCTTCTACGAGCTCATGGCGGCGCTCCTCCCCTTCACCCTCGTCTCGGTGGCGCGCTCCTCGCGGCTGCGCTGGGCGGCCACCATCGCGTCGGTTTTCTACATGCTGCTCACCTGCGCGATGGTCTGGATCCTGCCTCTCTTTGCGGCGCGGCCCATGCTGGGGCCGATCGACAGGCCGGTGGATCACATGGTGCCGCCGGTCTTCCCGCTGCTGCTCGTCGTTCCCGCCCTGGCGATCGACTTCATCCTGCAGCGGCACCCAGGCAAGCGCGCCGGCTGGCTCGACGCCGTGCTGATCGGCGCGGCGTTCCTCGCCCTCTTCTTCGTCATCCACTGGTACTTCGCCGATTTCCAGCTTTCGGCGGCCGCGCGCAACTGGTTCTTCGCCGGCGACCGCATCTGGGACTACGCCTCGGCGCCGGGCTCCTGGCAATACGAGTTCTGGCAGCCGCAGCAGGATCCGATGACGGCGAAGGCGCTGGGCATCTCCCTGCTGTGGGCGATCGGCTCCGCCGGGCTCGGCCTCTTGCGGGGGCGCTCGCTGGCGAAGGTGCAGCGATGAGACGGCACGCCCTCTGGATCGTCGTCGCGTGCTGTCTGGCGGCGGCTCCGGCGCGGGCCCACGTCGGCAGCCCGAACGTCTTCTACGACGGCGCCGCCGGACCGTATCCGGTGCGCGTCATCGTCCGTCCGCCGGTCGTCGTTCCGGGCCTCGCCGAGATCACCGTGCGCATTCAGGACGGGCGCAAGGCCGACCAGGTCACCGTGCAGCCGGTGCAGTGGAAGGCGGGGCTCATGGGCGCGCCGCCGCCGGACGTAGCGGTGCCGGTTCCGGGTGCTCCGGGCGTCTGGAGCTCGCAGCTCTGGCTGATGGTGTCCTCCTCTTATAGCGTGCGCGTCGCCGTGAAGGGTCCGGACGGCGAAGGCATCGCCCAGGTGCCGGTCGCCGCGACGCCCAGCCAGGTGCTGCGGATGCGGAAGGGCATCGGCGTGTTGCTGGCGGGATTGGGTCTGTTCCTCTTCGCCGGAGCCATCTCGCTCGTGGGAGCGGCCATGCGCGAGAGCACCCTGCCGCCGGGCGAGCTGCCCGATGACCGGCGCCGCGCCCGCGCGCGCAACGCCGCCGTAGTGGCCGCCGTCCTCCTCGCCCTCGCCCTCTGGGGCGGCAAGAGCTGGTGGGACAGCGTGGACGCTCGCGCGCAGGAGAGCATCTTCAAGCCGTTCAAAGTACGGACCACGGCGCGCCTCGACGCCGGCCGGCCGGTGCTGGAGATGAAGATCGACGATCAGCGCAGCAAGGACTGGACGCCGCTCATGCCGGACCACGGCAAGCTGATGCACCTCTTCCTGCTGCGCGAGCCTGGCCTCGACGCCTTCGCCCACCTCCATCCGGTGCCGGAAGGAAAAGAGGCGTTCCGCACCGCCCTGCCGGCGCTGCCGCCCGGCTCCTATCGCGTCTACGCCGACGTGGTCCACGAGAGCGGTTTCTCGCAGACGCTGGTGGATACGGTAAAGATTCCGGCCGGCCAAGGCGGACCCGCGGCCGATCCGGACGACTCCTGGCGCGCGACAACGCCGCTGACCAGGCCCCTCTCCGGACCGAAAATCAGCATCCTCGAGGACGGCTCGACCATGCTCTGGCACCAGGAGCCCCTGGTAGCCGACCGCGAAGCCACCCTGCGCTTCGAAATCCAGAGTCCGGACGGACAGCCCGCCGCCCTCGAGCCCTACATGAG
>DATBGJ010000386.1:0-6678 GCA_036558045.1 Thermoanaerobaculia bacterium | reverse complement strand
GCGAGGTCCTCGAATTGCTTGGCGACGCTGTATTTCTGCGCGTCGAGGAGCGCCTGTTGGGCAGGATACTGCGGGTAATCGCCCAATCTGGATTCTCGGCCGGGGGCGGCGCCGGGGAGCCCGGAGGTCGCCGCACCGCCGCCGCAGAGCTCGAAGACGACCTGGAACAGCTCTTCGCCCGGGGTGACCGGCACGCCGTCGCTGACGTAGAGCACCGCCTTGCGTCCGGGAATGCCGGCCAGCGAGTTGACCAGGACCTTGAGGGCCTCGATGGTGAGCCGGGCCTCGGCGCGGGTCTCCTCGGCGTAGCCCTCGACCGGCTTCACCATGTCATAGCTGCACGGCTCGAGCTCGTGCAGCGCGAACATCGTCCGCAGGGCGGAGCGCCGGCTCTGGTCGGCCTGGAGGCCGAAGCTCGCCAGGGTCTCCATCTGCCGTAGCGCCGCGCCGAGCGCGGCGGCATCTTCGGTGAAGGTCTGGCGCACGGTGAGATCCAGGTCGTAGGTGGCGAGCATCACGCGGTCGTTTCGGCGCAGGGTCCGGGCGAGGAACTGGCGGATCTGCTCCAGGGCCCGCGTGCGGTTCTCCGGGCGCAGATGGCGGTTGTCGACGAGCACCGCGAGGTTGAGCCAGGTGTCGGGAGTCGCGGCGGGGAGCGGCGCCGCCGCAACCTCCGGAGCCTCTGCGGCGGTCCCCTGGGAAGGAACGCCTGCGGGCGGGCCGGCGACGGCCGTGAAGTTCGTGATCTCGACCGGTTTGCCGTCCTCGAAGAGCGCGAAGTCCTCCTTCTTCAGGCCGGTCACGCGGCTGCCGTCCCGATCGGTGACGTAGACGTCGACGTTGACGACGTTGACCTCGACGAGGCCGCCGAAGCTCGACGCGGCCGGCGGGGTCTGGGCGGCGAGGGCCGGCGCGAGGACGGCGGTCAGCATCCATCCGAGGCCGGCGAGAGGTCTCAAGGCGTCCGCCGCTCCGCCTTTCAGGGCTTCACCGCCGCCTCGGCCGTGCCCACGGTCACCGCGCGGCTGAGGTACGAGGTGGTGGCGGCGATGTCGTCGCGCACGGCGACCGCCACCTGCTGCGGGCCGGGCTTGAGATCGAGGGTCAGCGTGTAGAGGTAGAACTGGCCCATGGCGTTGAGCACGCCCTTGCGCGGAATGCGGATCGGCACCGGCACCTGGCGCAGCGGCGAGCTGGCGCCGTCCGGCGTGCGCGTGGCCACCAGCAGGTGCAGGCTGCCTTCGAAGATCCCTTCCGCTTCGTGGTTGAGGATGGCCAGCTTGAACAGCGGGATCTTCAGGCGGATGGGGACGCTGACGTTGCCGGACGAGCCGGGCGTCTGCTCGCCGATCTCGATGGAAATGCCCAGCGGGTTGTCCTCGAAGCCGTAGAGGAGGGCGGCGAGGGTGCGGTCCACCGTCTTCTCCAGCACCGGCTTGTCGCGGTAGCTCTGGCGGTAGCGGATCCGCACGCCCGCGCGCCTGACCTTGACCTCGATCTTGTGCTCGCGGCCGTCGCCGGTGTGGGCGGGCGTGTAGCCGAGCGAGTAGTAGCTCTCGAAGTCGCGGCGCAAACGGCCGAGGTCGGGCAGGAAATCGTTGGTGTCGAGGATCGAGCGGCCGCCGGTCTCGTCGGCGAGGAGCTGCAGCGAGTCGCGGTTGTTGGCCCGCAGCACGGAGCCGATGGCGGGAAACTGGAAGAGCTGGTCCGCCGGTCCGGAGCCGGCCGCCGCGGCGTCGGGCGCCTGCAGCCCCGAGGCCTGCAGGGTGTAGAGCGTCACGCGCTGGGCGTTGGCGTGGGCCGCCAGCGCCTGCAGCTCTTTGCCGACGTTGTACGACTGGGCGTCCATGGGAGCCTGGGACGCCGCCTGGTAGGACAGGGGACCGAGCTCCCGCGCGTCGAAGACCTGGAGAGGATCCATGTCCCGGCTGCTGGCGACTCCTCGCTCGCGGTCCGGGCCGGCCGATTCGGTTCCTATATGTCCGCTGCCGCCGGTACCGCTGCCGCCGCAGATCTCGACGAGAGCCTGGAAGACCTCCTGCCCCGGGATCAGGGGCAGGCCGTCGCTGACGTGGAGCACGGCCTTGCGGCCGGGGACTCCGGAGAGGGAGTTCACCATCAGCGTCAGGCCCGAGATCGAGCGCAGCACCTCCTGGCGGCGCGCCGCGGCATAGCTCTGCGCCGGCTGCACGATGCTCTGCGGGCAGGGGGGGAGGTCGGGGTCGAGGAGGGCCGCCTCCTGAATGGTCATGATGTCCTGGAAGGCATGCCGGCGGTCGCGCGCGACCGCGTCCCCATGGACCTGCAGGCGCTCGATCTCGGTGAGCGCCCGGGCGATGGCCCCGCGGTCGGTGCTGAAGGGAAGGCGCACCCTGAGGACCGGATCCTGCGTCGCCAGCATGACGCGGTCCATCGGCTGCAGCTCGCGCGAGAGATAGTCCCGGATCTGGCGCATGGCCCGGGCATGGCTGGCCGGGCTCAGGTTGAAGTCGTCGAAGAGGATCACCAGGTTCCACACGTCCTCGGGGGAGGCCGGAGCCGTGGAGGGTTCCGCGGATGGAGCGCTCGCGGGCGGCGCCTCGGCTCCCTGCCGCAGGCCCTCGACCAGCTCGAAGTTGCTGATCTCGACCGGCTTGCCGTCTTCGAAGACCTGGAAGTCCCCCTTGCGCAGATCGCTCACCCGGTTGCCGCTCTTGTCGGTCGCGTAGACGTCGACGTTGACGACGTTGACCTCCACCGTCTCGCCGAAGCTGGGCGGCGGCGGGGCGGCCGGAGGTCTGGCGGCCAGGGCGGCGGCGCAGGCGCCGAGCGCCAGGATCGAGGTCAGCCGGATTTCTCTCCTCATGATGAGACTCCTCTCAGGGTTGCCTGCTCGCCTCGCGGGTCCCGACGGTGACGGCGCGGCTGAGGTAGGAGGTCGTCGCCGCGATCTCGTCGCGCACGGCGATGGCCACCCGCTGCTCGCCGGGCTTGAGCTCCAGGGTCAGAGTGTAAAGGTAGAACTGGCCCATGGCGTTGAGCACGCCCTTGCGCGGAATGCGGATCGGCACCGCCACCTGGCGCAGCGGCGAGCTGTCGCCGTCCGGAGTGCGCGCCGCCACCAACACCCGCAGGCTGCCTTCGAAGACCCCTTCCGCTTCATGGTTGAGGATGGCCAGCTTGAAGAGCGGAATCTTCAGGCGGATGGGGACGCTGACGTTGCCGGACGCGCCGGGCGTCTGGTCGCCCACCTCGAGGGCGACGCCCAGCGGGTTCTCCTCGAAGCCGTAGAAGAGGGCGGCCAGGGTGCGGTCCACCACCTTCTCCAGCAGGGGCTTGTCGCGGTAGCTCTGGCGATAGCGGATCCGCACATCGGCGCGCTTGACCTTGACCTCGATGCGGTGCTCGCGGCCGTCGCCGGAATGGGCCGGCGAATAGCCGAGCGAGTAATAGCTCTCGAAGTCCTGGCGCAGGCGGGCGAGGTCGGGCAGGAAGTCGTTGGTGTCGAGGATCGACCGGCCGCCGGTGTCGTCGGCCAGGAGCTGGAGCGAATCCCGGTTGTTCATGCGCAGCGAAGTACCGATGGCGGGGAACTGGAACAGCCGGTCTTGCGGGCCGTAGCTCGCGACCGAGGCCTCGGGCGCCTGCAGACCGGAGGCCTGCAGGGTGTACAGCGTGACCCGCTGGGCGTTGGCATGCGCCGCCAGGGCCTGCAGCTCCTTGAGGACGCTGTAGGATTCGGCGTCCATCTGCGCCTGCGAGGCCGCCTGATACGTCTCCTTGGTGAATTCCGGCTCGTCGACGCTGGGCGTCTGCACCACGGCCAACTGACGCCTGCCCACCGAGGGGGACTCCTCGGCCATCTGCGGCGGCGCCGGCGGCAGGCCGCTGCCGCCGCAGAGCGCGATGAGGAACTCGAACAGCTCCTCGCCGGGCTTGAGCGGCAGGCCGTCGCTGACGTGGAGCACCGCCTTGCGCCCGGGTACCCCGGAGAGGGCGTTCACCATCGTCGTCAGACCGCCGATGGCGCGCAGCACTTCCTGGCGCCGCGCGCTGGCGAAGGTGTGCGCCGGCGTCGCGATCTCCAGCGGGCAGGACTGCGGCTGCGGTCCGCTGTTGGCGTCCTGCTGAATGGTCATGATGAGATCGACGGCCTGTTTGCGCTGTTGGTCGATCTCGAGGCCGTGGACGGACAGCCGATCGAGCTCGTCGAGAGTGCGGGCGAGGACGGTCTGATCGGCGGTGAAGGGGAGGCGGAGGTTCAGGGTGAAGTCCTGCGTCACCAGCATCACACGGTCGCGCGGGGTGATCTCGCGAGCGAGGAATTCGCGCAGTTGGCGCACGGCCCGGGCGCGGCTGCTCGGGTGCAGGTTGAAGTTGTCGAAGAAGATGACGAGGTTCCAGCCATCCTCCGGCGCGCTCGCGGCGTCGGCCGGAGCCCCGGCCGGCTGCGCTTCGAACGCCGCGAAATTGGTGACGTCCACCGGCTTGCCGTCCTCCAGGACCTGGAAGTCTCCCTTGCGCAGGCCGGTCACCGGGTTGCCCTTCGGGTCGGCCGCGTAGACGTCCACGTTGACGAGGTTGATCTCCACCGTCTCGCCGAAGCTGGGCGGCGCGGGAACCGCGGCGGGCTTGGCGGCGAAAGCGGCGCCGGCGGAGAGGGTCAGCAGCAGGAATCCCGGACGGATCTTCAGGCTCATTCAGCAGGCTCCTTCAGGGCCGGGCGCTCGCCGCCTGGGTCCCCACGGTCACGGCACGGCTCAGATAGGAAGTGTTGGCGGAGACCTCGTCGCGCACGCCGACGGCGACGCGCTGCTCGCCGGGCGGCAGTTGGATGGTCAGCGTATAGACGTAGGACTGGCCCAGCGCGGTGAGCACCTGTTGGTGCGGGATCTGGATCGGCACCGCGATCTGCCGCACGGCGGGCGTCAGGCCGTCCGCGCTGCGCGCCGCCACCAGCACGCGCAGGTTGCCCTCGTAGACGCCGTCGCCGCGCAGCACGGCGACCTTGGCGAGCGGGATCTGCAGGTGCACCGGCACGGCGAAGGTGCCGTTCGGCCCCGCCGTCTGCTCGCCCACCTGCAGCTCGATCATCAGCGGGTTGTCCTCGATGCCGTAGAAGAGGGCGGCGAGCGTGCGGTCCACGGCCCGCTCGAGGGTGGTCTTGAGGCGGTAGCTCTGCGGGTAGAGGAGCTGGGCGCCGCGGCGCTTGACGCGCACCTCCAGGCGGTGCTCGCCGCCGCCTTCCTTGTGCGCCGGCACGAAGCCGAGCGAGTAGTAGCTCGCGAAGTCGTCGCGCATGCGGGAGAGGCCGGGGCTGAAATCGTTGACGTTGAGGATCGCCCGGCCGCCGGTGCCCGCGGCGAGCGCGTAGAGGGAATTCTGGGCGCTCGTGCGCGCCGCCGTCTCGATGGACGGGAACTGCTCCAGCCGGTCTCCCGCTCCGAGGCCGGCCTCCGAGGCGGCGGGCCGCTCGGCGCCGGAAGCCTGGAGCGTGTAGAGGGTGACCCGCTGGGCGTTGGCGTTGGCCACGAGGGCCTGCAGGTCCTTCGCCACGCTGTAGCTCGCGGCGTCGAGAGGGGCCTGCGAGGCGGCCTGATAGGCCCCCGGACCGAGCAGCCGCGCGTCGTAGACGGCGTTGGCGTCCAGGGCCTGAGGGCCGAAATCCCGCGGCTTGGGCCGGTAGCCGGGATCGCCGGGTTCCACGACCTCCGGCGCCACGGTCTGCGGCTTGCCGATGCCGCCGGTGCCGCTGCCGCCGCCGCACAGCTCGGCGAGGAACTGGAAGACCTCCTCGCCGGGAGTCGCCGGCAGGCCGTCGCTGACGTGCAGCACCGCCTTGCGGCCCGGCACGCCGGAGAGGGAGCTCACCATCAATTTCAGCGCGCCGAGCGTGCGCAGCACCTCGTCGCGGCGGGCTTGCGCGAAGTCGTGCGCCGGCTGCGCGATGCGCAGCGGGCAGGGCTGGGGCTTGGGATCGGCGATCGACGCCGCCTGGATGGTGAGGATCTCCCGGTACGCCTGGCGCCGGCGGTTGTCGATCTCGCTGGCGTGCACCGAGAGCCCCTCCATCTTCGCCAGGGCGCCGTCGATGGCGGCCGCGTCCGCGGTGAAGGGGAGCTGGATCTTGAGCCCCAGGTCGTAGCTCACCAGCATCACCCGGTCGCCGGGGGCGAGCAGCCGGGCGAGCGTCCCCCGGAGCTGCTGCAGCGCGCGGTTGCGGTTCGCCGGGTGGAGATCGAAGTTGTCGACGTAGACGATGAGGCTCCAGGCGTCCCCGGTGCCGGTGGCGAGCTGCATCTCGCCGCCGGTCTCTTCGCCGGCCGCCGGGGGTTCGGCGGCGGCGCCGTTCTCGAACGCCGTGAAGTTGGAGACCTCCACCCGCTTGCCGTCCTCGAGAAGCTCGAAGTCTTTCTTCTTCAGCCCCTTCAACGGCTGGCCGCCGGCGTCGGTGACGCGCACGTCGACGTTGACGACGTTGACCTCGACCGCCGCCTCGAAGGAAGGCGGCGCGATCATCGATTCCGGAGGACCGACGGCGGCGCGCGCGGCGAGCCAGGGGACCAGCATCAACGGCAGGATGCCGGCGAGACGGCCTTTCATCATCGAGGTTCCCTCCCGCGACGGTGAGCAGAATTTTCCCGGCCTGAGCTTGCAAGAATTAAACCACAGGTTTTCCTCGGGGGAGTCTCCCGCCGG
>DATBGJ010000385.1:0-6355 GCA_036558045.1 Thermoanaerobaculia bacterium | reverse complement strand
GCCGCTCCAGCGTGCCGCCGAGGTTGAGGGTGATGGTGAACCCCTGGACCTCCGTCTGCGCCACCAGGTCGATCACCGGATCGACGCGGTTGGGATTGCTGAAGGTGAGGCTCCCGCGCTGCACCTCGTACTCGTTGTCGGAGAAAACCAGGGTGCCGCCGGGGTCGAGGTCCACCTCGCCGAAGATCACCGGCCGCGCCACGGTGCCGCGCACGGTGAGGCTGACGTCCCCCTGGAGATTGGCGACGTTGTTGCGCACGCGCAGCGCGTCGGGGCCGCGGACGGCGAGGTTGAGCTGGGTGGTGGACTCGAAGTCGCCGGTCTCGGCGAGCTCCAGGCGCTGGCGCTGGAAGATGCGCTGGATGAACTGCAGCAGGTCCACCGGCACGTCCTCGACGTAGAGGGACCGCTCGAGGTCCACCTGGCCGACGATCTGCCGCCCCAGGTCGCTCGAGATCAGCGCCACCTCGGCGTTGCCGCGGTTGAGGAGGAACTCCGGGAAGCGCAGGCTGATGTCCTGCGCCGAGACGTTGAGGCGGTAGGAAAGGCCACGCTCGGCGCGGGGCAGGTCCAGGGTTCCGGAGGCGCGCAGCGTGCCGCCTCCCAGGCGGGCGCGCAGCTCGTCGAGGAAGATGCGGTCGCGGTTGAAGCTCAGGAAGCCCCGCACGTCCTCGAACGCCTGGGCGAGATTGGGCACGATCACCTGCGCGCCGCGGATCTCGCCCTGGCCGCTGAGCGACGGGTTGTCCGCCGTGCCGTGCACGGCCCCGAGGACGTCGAGCGCGCCCTCGATGCGGTAGTCGGGCAGGAAGAATTCCGCCCAGGAGGCGGCGATGGTGCTCTGGAAGCGCAGGTCGAGCGGCGCTCCCGCCTGTAAGCCGACCGTGCCGGAGACGAACAGCTCGTTGTCGGTGCCCGGCTCGCCGAGATAGAAGGAGCGGATGGTCACCCGCTCGGGGGTGATCTCCGCCACCACCGGCTCGCGGCTGGCGATCGTCCGGCCGCGATACTGCAGCCGCAGGTCGGCGAGCTGCAGCCCGGCGCGGAAGGCGCCGGCGCCGAAGTCGGCGTCGAGCGTGGCGGCGCCGACGAGCGAGCCGGTGAATTCGGGCAACGCGCGCGGCGAGAAGGCGCGGGCGAGCACGCCGAGCTGATCGCTGCGCAGATCGACCGTCACCGCGGCTCCCTGGCGGTCGAGCCGCCCTCCGCCTTGAAAGGAAGCGAGGCCGAGCAGCGAGCCGCGGACGTCCACCCGCCGGCCGTCCCACGTCGCCTGCACCGCCGTGTCGCCCGGCTGCTGCAGCGCGCGGCCCTGGAACACGAGATCCTGGCCGCGCACGGCGAGGATCGCCCGCGGCTCGCGCAGCGTTCCCGAAGCGGCCGCCTCGATGCTCATGCGGCCGGTCAGCTCGCCGCCCAGGTAGCGGGCGAAGGGCTCCGCCGCCAGCGACAGCGCCGGCGCCATCACGTTGAGGCTCAGCGCCTCCGTCGCCTGGTCGAAGCTCCCGCGGACGAACGCTGTGCCGGCGGGCATCTCGAGCTGCCCCTGCTCGACGGTGATATGGCCGCCGTCGAACGCCACGGCAGCCCGCGCCCGGCCGAGCGGCGCGCCGAAGGCCACCAGGTGCTCGACGCGCGCGTCGATGCGGCCGTTGAGGCGGTCGGGAGAGCCCGTGAGGTCGACGCGGCCGGAGAGCTCGCCCTCGAATTGCCGCGCCAGATCCGGCCCCAGGAACCAGGCGAGACCGGCGGCGGGCCATTGCGCGGCGTCCACGGCGAGGACGAGCGGCTGCGAGGCCACCCGCTGCCCCGGCGCGGGGAGAGGGATGCGGCCGGTCACCATCAGCGCGCCGCCGCTGCGGGTGAGCTCCAGCCGCAGGTCTTCCACCGCCCGCGGATTCAGGGCGAGCGAGCCGCGCACCGTATCCGCCGTGGTGACCGGCGCCACCACGTTCTCGAGGCTCAGGCGGAGCCGCAGCGAGTAGTCGTTGCGCGCGAAATCGATCGCGCCCTCGGCGGTGCCGCGGCCTTGGGTGGGGAGCCAGAAATCCGGCTCCGCGCCCGGCGCAGGCGGACCCACCAGCACGGGGCCCAAAGGACCGACGTCCTTGCTCACCAGCCGGAAGTCGAACCTGCCGGTGCCGCGCTCGAGATCGTAGGTGAACCCCGGCGAGGTCACGTCCTGCCCCGGCGCCGTCAGGTGCACGTCGCGGCTGGAGATCACGCCGCCGTTGAGATCGATGGGGAGGTGGCCGGTGACCGGCAGCCCGGTCTCGCTCGTTCCCCGCATGGTGACGTCCGCGCGGCCGCGGCCGGCGAGCGGCGCCTCGGTGTTGAACCGGTAGTCGAGAGTGCCGCGGGCGCGGCCGGAGAGCCGGCCCACGATGGGCAGGTCCTCCCCCGGGAACTGGTCGGCGATGAGCTGCCGGAGCGAGAGGTCCGCATAGTCGAGATCGAGCGCTACCGGCGTGCCCGGCCTCCCTGTGCCGCGGGTATCGATGGCGATCAATCCGCTGACGGTGCCGCGGGCGTAGCGCGCCCGCTGCACCTGCACGTCCAGGTGATCCGGCGCGCCGAGGAAAGAGGCCTGGACGTCGTCGATGACGCGGCCGAAGGTGGCGATGCGAGGCGCGGAAGCGGTGCCGGAATAGCTCCAGCCGTCCGGCGTCCAGAGGAAGCGGGCGTGCGTGGAGACGGGGCCCTCGATCGGCCGCTGCATGTAGCCGAGCCGGTTGGCGAACCGGGCCGCGGCCCGGGCGTCGATGGCCAGCTCCACCCGGCGGTTCGCGGCGCGGTAGTCGACGAAGCCGCTGGCCGTAGCGCCGACGTCCGGGCTGGCCAGGCGCGCGGTGGCGATCTGCACCCGGCCGTCCTGCGGCAGGATGCTCACCTTGGTGGAGACGGTGAAACGATAGGGCCGCGCGCGCGGCAGCGTCGTGACCACCTCCTGGGCGGTGACCAGGCCGTCCAGGCGGTTTCCTCCCTCGCCGGCGCGCTCGGCGCGGCCGATCAGCCGCCCCCACACCGCCCGCGCTTCGAGCGTCAGCGGCAGCTTGCGCTCGTTGATGCGGAAGACCCCGTCCTGGATGAGGATGTGCCCGATGCGGACGTCGAAGCGCTTCGGGCCGCTCGTCCCGGCGCGGAACGCGGGGAGGTTGTTGGTGCCGTCGGAGTTGAGCTGGAGGTAGACCTCGGGGCGCTCGATCGAGATCTCTTCGAGATCGAAGACGCGGCCTTCGAGGTCCTTGACCTTGAGCTGCAGGCGCACGAGCGGCGCGCGGGCGACCGGCGGATCCGCCGGCCGGGGACCGGGGATGACCACGTCGCGCAGCTCGATGGCAAGCGGGAAGAGCGTGTACTCGACCTGGCCGATGCGGACGGGGCGGCCGAGGAAGTCCGACGTCTGCCGGACGATGCGGGCGAGCGCCCGCTGGCGGGCGAACTGGCTCTGCAGGAGGAGCAGGCCGGCGGCGAGCAGGCTGAGGAGCAGCACGAGGCCCCAGACGAAGGGACGCACCACCCACCGCCTCACCCGGCCGTGCCGGCGCCGGGTCTCGCTCACGCCAGCGATCCTCCCGGCTCGCCCTCCTCCGGCTCGCCCGGCAGGCCGCCCCAGCGCAGCTTGAGGCGCAGGCTGCGGTAGAAGCTGCGCCCGCTCACCTTGGCGAGCCGTACCGCCGTGGCGCTGCGGGTGACGCGCACCGTGTCGCGGTAGCCAAGGGATGTACCTTCCTGTCCATCCAACGTCAGGTAGACCTCCTCGCGCTGCGTCTCCAGGGTCACCTCGATGGGACCGGCATCGGGCACTACGATGGGGCGCATCGACAGCGCGTGCGGGCAGATGGGAGTCAGCACGGCGACCGGCAGCAGGGGGTTGACGATGGGCCCGCCCGCCGACAAGTTGTAGGCGGTGGAGCCGGTGGGAGTGGAGATGATGAGGCCGTCGGAGCGGAAGCGGGCGATGAGATGGCCGTCCACCTTGAGCGTCAGCTCGATGATGCGGGCGAGCGCGCTCTTGGTGATCACGGCGTCGTTGAGCACCCGGTAGGAGACCGGCGCGCCGCCGTTGCGCTGCAGCTCGACGTCGAAGAGCGAGCGCTCTTCGATGCGGTACTGCCCGGTCAGCACCTGCACCAGGGCGGGATAGAGCTCGCCGCGGTTGATCTCGGTGAGGAAGCCGAGATTGCCGAGGTTGACGCCGAGGATCGGCACGCCCGGCGTCAGCGTCCGCGCCACCGAGAGCAGGGTGCCGTCTCCCCCCAGGACCACCACCAGGTCGTAGGCCTCGCGCACGCTGAACGGGCGCTCGCCCTCGACGCCGCGGGCGCGCAGCGTCGCCTCGTCGAGAGCGGCTTCCAGACCGCGCCGGCGCAGCCACTCGGCCAGCTCGTGCGCGGTGTGCACGGCCTCTCGGCTCGCCACCTTGGCGACGATGCCGACGCGCTGGAACTTCCGGCTGCCGCGCTTGCGGCCGCTCATGGCGCGCTCCGCCGGAAGAGGGCGAACGCTTCGCGGTTGCCGCCGCTACCGGGAACGGCCGAGTCGCAGACGCCGAGCGGCTCGAGGCCCAGGGCGGCGAGGCCTTCGACGACCTCGCCGATCGCCCGTCCCCGCACCTCGTCGTCGCGCAGGATGCCGCCCTTGCCCACCGCGCCGCGGCCGGCTTCGAACTGGGGCTTGATCATCGGCAGCAGGAGGCCTCCCGGCGCGAGGTGCGGCAGCAGGGCCGGCACCACCTTGAGCAGCGAGATGAACGAGACGTCGACGGTGATCAGGCTGCAGGGCTCCGGCAGGGCATCGGGCGCCAGATGGCGGGCGTTGATGCGGTCCATCACCACCACCCGCGGGTCACAGCGCAGCCGCTGGTCGAGCTGGCCGTAGCCGACGTCGAGGGCGTAGACCCGCGCCGCGCCGCGCTGCAGGAGGCAATCGGTGAAGCCGCCGGTGGAGGCGCCGACGTCGAGGCAGACGCGGCCGGCGGCATCGACGCCGAAGCGGTCCAGGGCGTGCGCCAGCTTCCTGCCCGCCCGCGAAACGAAAGGCTCCTTCGGCCCGAGCACCGCCAGGCGAACACCCTCATGCACCGCCGTGCCCGGTTTGTCCAGCCGTTTCCCCTCCACCTCGACGATACCGGCCATGACGGCCCGCCGCGCCTGCTCGCGGCTCGTGAACAGCCCACGCTCCACCAGTAGCTGATCGAGACGCACGCGGCGAATCCCTGTCCTCTTTTCCGGGCGTTCAGATGCGGTCGTGTGGTGTCGAACCCCTGAAGCGGCCTCTCTCGCCGCGGGGCGGTGCAACGGCCGTGCCGGGCGGATCAGCCACCCTGGACCGGGACTATACCCGGTCCACGGCTCAGCCGGTTCCCAGGGCTCCGCTCTTCTTGAGGTATCTGGCGACGAGGTAGGCGGCCGCCAGCGGCACCCAGATCCAGGCCGCCGCCGCCAGCGCGCTCGCGGCGCCGGCGCCGCCATGGCGCACGTACTCGTCCCAGACGAGGAGGGCGAGGATGCAGCAGGCGCCGGCGAACGTCGAGCCGTATTCCTTGCGGATCAGACGCTTCCAGTCGAACTCCATCTCCCCCAGCGTGGCGCGGAGGCCGCGGAAGGCGGGGATGAAACGCGGCACCCGGCGGCAGTACGCCTCGTACTCCGCGCCGAACTTCTGCTGGAGGTACTCCTCCTCGGCGGCGACGATCGCCAGGTAGGCGAGGGCGAAGAAAGGGACGCCGACGGCGTAGCACAGCGTCGAGTTGTGGATCAGGCAGAACCCGGCGAGAGCGAGGAAGTTGCCGAGATAGAGCGGATTCCGCGAGTGGGCGAAGATCCCCTCCTGCACCAGCGAATCGGCGAAGACCTGCTTGTCCTTGCCGCCGCGCCGGATGTAGGCGAGGCCGATCACCGCCGCCCGCAGCAATTGGCCGCTCAGCGCCACCGCGATGCCGAGAGCGTCGAGCGCGCGGTCCCAGCGCTCGCTGCCGAGGAAGAGGCGGGGATAGCTGGCCAGCGCCAGGCCGAAGAACACGACGGGAAACAGCAGGTCCCGGAACTTGAAGAAGAACCGGCCGAGCGGCGCCAGCAGCCGGCGCCGGCCCGGTGAGGCCGCCGCCGTGGAGGGAGGGGATTCGATCACGACCACCCAGCGGCCCGCGACGCTACTTCATCGCCAGCATGCCGCAGAAGTTGTACCACTTGAAGAAGACGTCGACGTGCTGGAAGCCCTGGCCGCGGAGGAGATCCTTGTTCTCCTCCAGGCGGTAGGGAATCAGCACGTTCTCCAGCGCCTCCCGCTTCTGGGCGATCTCCAGGTCGCTGTAGCCGTTCCGCTTCTTCATCTCGTAATAGTGCTTGATGAA
>DATBGJ010000384.1:0-3316 GCA_036558045.1 Thermoanaerobaculia bacterium | reverse complement strand
GTCGAAGAGGATGGTCTCGTCGTCCTCCACGCTGGGATACCACTCGCGGCCCGGGGCGTAGTCGAACAGATCCATCTCGTACTCGACGTCGATCCGCCGCTCGGCGCCTTTGGCGAGCGGCTTGTCGAACAGGACGACGAGGGAGCTGTCGTAGATCCGGTTGTCGAGGCCGGCGCTGCGCTCGCCGAGGTGGTCGCGCAGGAACGGCAAGGGCCGGCCGCCCTCGCTCGCGGCGGTGACCTTGGCGAAGTTGTCGAGGTAGAGCAGCACGGCCCGCGCGCCGTCTTGCTGCGGAACGAAGGTGACCCCGACCTTGAACCGGCCCTTGGACCAGTCCTTGTCGCGGCCGGGCTGAGTGAGATCGACGGCGATGTCGAAGTGCCGCAGATCGATCGCGGGACTCCAGCGGCTGATCGATCCGGAGCGGCCGCGCTCGTCCCGTTCCGACGGACGGTCGAGGTTGAGCCAGACCTCGACGGCGGGATGGGCGCTGTTGAAGCTCGCGACGCGGATCTCCTCGATGCGCCGGGCGTCATAGTCCCAGGTCAACCAGCCGAGGTCGTCCGTCCTCATGTCGGCCCGCAGGTAGCGGTCGCCCGGCGTGGCGAGGGCGGTGATGATGCGGGAATCGGCGTCGAGGAACCGCTGCGTCAGCCAGTGCTCGTGTCGCTCGCGGGCGAGCTTGTTGACCTCGAAGCCGCCGCCCGGCGCCGCGGCGGGGCGTATCGGCAGCTCGCCGGAGCTGCGAAGCACCAAAGAGGTGAACGTCTCGTCGAGCCCGTCGAGGTCCGGCCGCTTGGCGAAGCGCCGGAGCTGGAGGAGCTCGCTCTGATCCGGCACCGCCATCTGGAAACGCCCCTTGCCCTCGAAGACCAGTCCGGTCACCGCGCCGCCCGAGGTAGGCTCCTCCAGCCAGAAACGGCCGGAGTCGAACGTCCACGTGGCGCCTTCGACGCTCCATTTCACGCCGCCCGCGGGCACTTCGATCGGCTGGGTGCGGAAGCGCCAGCGCTGGAGGAGGTCGTAATCGGCGCGCAGGGCTTCGGGAGTCTGGGCGTGGACGGGAAAGGAGACGGCGAGGGAGAGCGACAGCAGAAGGACGGCACGCGCAGAAGACATCGGAGGAAAGATTGTATTCTGGGAGCAGAGTGGATGGGAACGCCATGAGAGTCCGCGCCTACGCACCCGCCGGCATCGGCAACTTCGCCGCCGGCTTCGATCTGCTGGGAGCCGCCCTCGCGCCGCTGGACGGCGCACTGTGGGGCGACGTGGTCGAGGCGGAGACCGCCGTGGAGACGTCCCTCGCCGTCTCCGGCCCCCACGCCGCCGACCTGCCCGCCGAGCCCTGGCAGAACCTGGTGCTGCGGACTTTCCTCCTCGTCCAGGAGGCGCTGGCCGAGAAGGGGCTCGAACGGCGGCCCGTCGCCTTCCATCTGGAGAAGAACCTTCCCCGCTGCAGCGGCCTGGGATCGAGCTCGAGCTCCGTCGTGGCCACCTTGGCGGCGTGCCAGGCTCTCTTCGGCGAGCCCTTCTCCACCGCCGAGCTCTACGAGCTGGCCGGCCGGGCGGAGGCGCTCGTCTCGGGCTCGCCGCATCTGGACAACGTCGTGCCGGCGCTCTCGGGCGGCCTGCAGCTCCTCGTGCCCGGCCCGGGCGGCAAGCCGGAAGCGCGGGCGCTGCCCTGGCCGGACGACCTGTTGCTGGTGATGGCTTCGCCCGCCTTCGAGCTGTCCACCGAGCACAGCCGCAGCGTCCTGCCCCGCCGCTTCGACCTCGCCGACGTCCTGGCCTTCGCCGGGAACCTGGCCGCGTTCGTCCTCGCCCTGGAAACCGGAGACCGCGCGCTCCTCCGCCGCTGCCTGCGCGACGTGCTGGCCGAGCCGCACCGCGCGCCCCTGGTGCCCGGCTTTCGCGCCGCCCAGGCCGCCGCGCTGGAAGCCGGCGCTCTCGGCTGCACGCTCTCGGGCTCGGGACCGGCGCTCTTCGCCGTCGCCGAATCGCCGGAGCACGGCCGCGCCGTCGCGGCGGCGCTGCGGCGAGGCCTGGGCGAAGCCGGGCTCGAGAGCGAGATCCGGCTCTGCGGCCTCGACCGCCAGGGAGCGCGGATCCTGCCGTGAGGCTGGTCAACACGCGCGATCCGGCCGCGACCGCCACGTTCCGGCAGGCCGTGCTGACCGGCCTCGCTCCGGGCGGCGGTTTGTGGATGCCCGCCTCCCTGCCCGCCTTCGAGGACTGGCCGGACCTGCTGGCGATGGATTGGAGCGGCCGCTGCGCCGTGCTGATGGAGCGCCTGCTGGCCGGCGAGATTGAACGCGACGCCCTGGTCCACGCCGTGCGCTCGGCCTTCGATTTCCCGGTGCCGCTCGTGCCCGTGCGGCCCGGCGTCTTCGCGCTGGAGCTCTTCCACGGGCCGAGCCTGGCGTTCAAGGACTTCGGCGCCCGCTTCTTCGCCGCCGTGCTCGACCTCGTGCGCGAGCCCGGCCGGCCGGTCACCATCCTCACCGCCACCAGCGGCGACACCGGAGCCGCGGTGGCGCACGCCTTCTGGCGGCGCCCCGGGGTGCGCGCGGTCGTGCTCTATCCACGAGGTCGCGTCTCCGGCCTGCAGGAGCGGCAGTTCGCGACGCTGGGAGACAACGTCACCGCCCTCGCCGTGGCGGGCAGCTTCGACGACTGCCAGGCGCTGGTGAAGGCCGCCTTCGCGGACGCCGATCTCGCCACCCGCCACGGGCTCACCTCGGCCAACTCCATCAACGTCGCGCGCCTCCTGCCGCAGACCCTGTACTACGCCGAGGCCGCGGCGGCGCTGCGCCGGCTGGGACTTCCCGATCCTCCCGTGTTCGGCGTGCCCAGCGGCAACTTCGGCAACCTCTGCGCGGGGCTGCTGGCGCGGGCGATGGGCCTGCCGGTGGCGTCCTTCGTAGCGGCCACCAACGCCAACGCCACCGTGCCCGAGTATCTGGAGACGGGCGATTACCGTCCCCGGCCCTCGGTGCCCACTCTCTCCAACGCCATGGACGTCGGCGCTCCCAACAACTGGGAACGCATCGAGCACCTCCTCGGCGGCGATCTCGGCGCGCTCCGCCGCGTGCTGCGCTGGGGCTGGCGCAGCGACGCGGCGACCGAGGAGAGCATCCGCAGCCTCCGCTCTCTCGGCTACCTCGCGGACCCCCACGCCGCGGTGGCCTACGGCGTCCTCGCCGAGCGCCTCGCGCCCGGCGAGACCGGCGTCTTCCTGGCGACCGCCCATCCCGCCAAGTTCCTGCCGGTCTACGAACGGCTGGGCATCGAGGTGCCGATCCCGGAGTCCCTCTCC
>DATBGJ010000383.1:0-4221 GCA_036558045.1 Thermoanaerobaculia bacterium | reverse complement strand
CCTGCTCGGCCTTCTCCCGGTGAGCGCGGGCGCGGTCCGCTTCCCCTTGGGATTTCCAGTAGGCGGCGAGGATCTGCGAGCCGGCGAGGTTGAAGCCGGCGTCCCCTTGCATGGCGGCCTCCATCCAGTGGACTCCCTCGGGATCTTCGCGCTCCAGCAGGATCCTGCCCAGTTGGAAGCTCGCGCCCGCGTGCCCGGGCTCGATGGCGAGCACCGCACGGTAGAGCGGCAGCGCCGCCGCTTCGCCGGCAAGGGATTCCGTCAGCAAGGCCTGCTCGAAGCTCTCCTCGGCGCCGAGCGGCTCCGCACGGCTCTTCTCTTCCAGCGCGCTCAGGCGCTCGCGCTGCTGCTGCGCTTCCTCGTACCGCTGCTGCCAGGCGGGAGCGATCTCCGCCGTCCACCCGGCCGCCAGGCGCTCGGCGAGCGCCGGCAGCGCGGCGCCGAGATAGTGCTCGGCCGCGCTCTCGTCTACGGGTTCCGGCAGGGCTGGCTTCTCGCCGAGGGCCGCGAGCCGGTCGCGCAGGCATGGATGGCTGTCCTGGACCTCCGTCTCGGCGTCGACCACCCGCTCCATCCGTTCGGCGGCGGTCTCGCGCCACGCGCCTCCGCCGACCACCCGCCCCACCTCGTGCACGGCGTCGTCCGGCCGCGGCTGGGAGACGGCGCGCTGGAAGAACGAAGGCCAGAAGTCGCGCGCCAGATAATCGCCGGCCATGGCGACGGTCACCAGGGCCTGGGCTGCCTCCCGCGGTCCCGCGGCCTGCGCCGCGAGGCGGTCGGCTTCATATTCCTGGGCTCTCGCCAGCACGAAGGAACAGGCGCTGAAATACGGCGCATACCAGGCGAAGAAGCGCTTGAAGAGGACGGCCCCGCGGTGCCGGCGCTTTTCGAGCTCCTCCAACAGTTGCTCCCAGGCCTTGCGCACCCTGTAGATCCAGCCGGTGAACCGGCCATGCGTCCGCGACAGATGTCCGAGCTCATGGGCGAGGACGGAGCGAAACCCGGCCGGAGAGAGCGACTGCATCAACGGCAGGCCGAGCGTGAGGTAGTTCTTTTGCCAGCCGAGGATCCCCAGGCGCGGAACCTGAGCCATGGAGGCGTTGACCTCGGCCGTCAGGAGCACCTGGTGGATGGGCGGCGTGCGCAGGGATTGCCGCAGGCGGTCGATCTCGTCGAAGAGGACCTGGGCGTCCCGGCGCTCGATCGGCAGGCCCTGGGGCGGCGAGAGCCGGACCCACAACGCGCGCAGGATCATTCCGGCGAAGACGAGGAGGACGATCTCGAGCTTGAGGATGAGCCCGCCGAACCTCCCATACAGCAGCACGAGCACGATGAGGGCCACCGTCCCGGCAAGGATGCCGAGGACATACCCATAGCCGAGCAGCGCCAGCAGCAGGACGCGCAGCCTGTACCTGCCCGGCCTCTGGGCCGCCTCGCCTTCCAGGCGTTTCACCAGCGCGATGAAGGTCTCTTCCGTCATGGCTGCGGAAGTGTACGTTAGCGAGCTTCGGGATGTCCCGTCACGTCTCCTGGTGCCGCGGCGGCTCTGAACGTTTCGGCAGGATTTGACAGCCCTGCCCGGAGAGTAGAAACTCCTGGCAGAGTTTCTACTCTCGAGCGAGCAACGGAGCTTCACCATGCAACACCCGCGGCCTTGGTGTGCCTCTTTCTTCGTCTGTCTCGTTCTCCTCCCCGGCGCGATTTTCGCGGCCTCCGACCCTACTTACACCGCGCTGCGCAACGCCCGGCCGGACGGCCGCACGGTGGCGGTCAGCGGCATGGTGCTGGAGCGGGACGTCTTCCGCTTCCAGTTCGACTCCGGGACGTTCCACTTCCTGGCGCCGGTCGAGGGGCGCACGGTGGGGGCGGTGTTCGTCGGCCACGGCAGCTACCGGCTGAGCCCGGCCACGGAGACCGAGCGGCGGCAGCTCGCCCTCTCCTCGGGAGCGGACAAGGACTTCGAGACGCTCGCCGACGAGTTCGACGACCTGGTCCTCCTTTTCGCCGACGACACGGCCCAGGAGATCGAGCAGAACACGCCCGCCCGTCCCGGACCGGCGGACCCTCACGCCGTCGACGTCTACGAGCGCTACCTCAAGCGGCAGCGGAAGGACTTCCGCACCAACTTCCACCTGCGGCTGCTGAAAGACCTGCTGAACACGCCCGGGCTGATGAGCGGTGTGTTCATGGCCTTGATCGACGGCAAGAAGTATCCGCCGGCCCTGGCGGCCGTTGATCCCGACGGCGCCGAGGCCCTGGGGATCGCGCCGCGGCTCGGCGGCGAGGACACGGTCTTCTTCGTCGCCGACGCCAACCGCGGCGGCATCTGGTATCACTGCGACCGCAAGGGAGAGGTGGACCGCAAGTACCGGCTCCCCGAGAAGCGCTTGACGGACGCCCTCGACTACACCGTGGAGACGGTGGTCGAGAAGGATGAAGACCTGGCCGGCACGACCACGGTCCGCTTCCAGACGCTGATCCCCGGCGTCCGCGTGCTGCCGCTTCACCTGACCTCGACCCTCCGCCTGCAGGAGGGCTCGTTCGCTCTCGAGACCGCGGGGACGGAGCCGGCGTGGCAGCCCGTCGCGCTCGTCCAGGAAGCGGAGAAGGAGGACGCCGACGCGGCGGTCGTCTTCCCCGCGCCGCTCGCCAAGGGAGCCACCGTGCTGCTGCGCCTCGCCTACAAGGGCGACAAGGTGCTGTGGGACGGCGGCGACAAGAACTACTACGTACGGGCGCGCGAGAGCTGGTATCCCAATCTCGGCGTTTTCTCCGATCCGGCGACGTTCGACCTCACCTACCGCGTGCCGGCGGGAAGCGACATCGTCTCCGTGGGCACCAAGGTCGAGGAGCGCAGCGAGGGTGCGAAGAGCGTTTCGCGCTGGAAGACCGGGCAGCCCGTTCAGGTCGCCGGCTTCAACTACGGCAAGTTCAAGCGGCTCGACAAGCTCGACGAGACGAGCAAGATCGACGTCGAGGTCTATACCAACCCCGGCATTCCCGACGTCGTCCGGGAGATCAATGCGAATCTCAGCGAGGGGCTCGGGGAGGTTGTCGCCATCGACAGCACTGCCGGAGCGCCCGGACAGGGGCTCGGCAGGGTCAATACGACACGGCTGGCGGAGTCCGCCCTGGCCGACGGGCTGAACTCCGCCCGGCTCTTCACCACCTATTTCGGGCCGCTGCCGCAGACCCACGTCTCTATCACCCAACAGTCGGACATGGCGTTCGGCCAGTCCTGGCCTTCGCTCATCTTCCTGCCCTTCATCTCGTTCCTCGACGGCACGCAGCGCCAGCGCCTGGGTCTCGCGAGGGCCAAGGACTTCGTCGACCAGGTCGGCTATCACGAGTTCGCGCACCAGTGGTGGGGCCATCTGGTAGGCGCCGAGACCTACCGCGATCAATGGCTGGAGGAGGGCTTCGCGGAGTTCTCGGCAGGGCTCGCCGTACAACGCGTTCAGGGCTGGGACGAGTACGACCGCTTCTGGAAGGAGCGCCGCAAGGAGATTCTGGAGAAGACGCCGGGCAACGCCGTGGCGCCCTGGGAGGCGGGCCCGATCACCCAGGGCTGGCGCCTTTCGACGCCGCGCAGCCCGAACGCCGGTTTCCTCATCTATCCCAAGGGCGGCTACGTGCTCCACATGCTGCGCATGATGATGTACGACTGGCGCTCGCCGGACCCGGACGCCCGCTTCATCGCCATGATGAAGGACTACACCGACACCTACGGCGGCCGGTACGCCTCCACGGCGGACTTCCAGCGCGTCGTCGAGCGCCACATGGTGGCCGCCATGAACGCCACCAACGACGGCAAGATGGACTGGTTCTTCAAGCAGTGGGTCTACGGCACGGAGATCCCGCGCTACACGAGCGATCTCACGGCGGAGCCGGCGGGCGAGGAGACCCGTATCCACGGCACCATCCGCCAGGAAGGCGTCTCCGGGGATTTCCGCGCCGTCGTCCCGATCTACGTCGAGCTCGGCAAGAACGAGACGGCGCGCATCGGCATCGTGCCGTTGATCGGCGAGGCGAGCGCGCCGATCGACGTCAAGCTGAAGCTGCCGAAGAAGGCGCGCCGCGTCTTCCTCAACGCGCACGGCGAGGTGCTGGCGCGCGACTGATCAGATTTTGAGGAAGATCCGGCGACGGTAGAGAAGAGCCGTCAAACCCAACCAGAGCGCGGTGAACGCCAGCGCCCAGGCGAGCGAGGCGACGTAGTCC
>DATBGJ010000382.1:0-4377 GCA_036558045.1 Thermoanaerobaculia bacterium | reverse complement strand
CGTCCACGAGCTGCGGATAGTCGCCGCGCGCGCTGTGGGTGGAGCGCACCACCTCGATGCCGCGGCCCTCGGCGATGCGCTCGGCGTTGACATAGTTGACCGCCTCGCCGAGGAACGGGGTGAGCACTCCCTTGAGCACGGCCACGGAGACCGGCGCGTGCAGCGATTCGTCGAGGCCTCGGAGATCCACCTCGAGCCGCTGGGGAGCGCTGCCGAGCAGCGAGCAGGCCAGTCGGCCCAGCCCCTCGCCCAGCGCCATGAACGGCTCGGCCCGTCCGCCGGCGGGCCGGAACGGCAGGTTGACGGCCGCCACGGCGAGCGAGCCGGAGAGGGCGGCGAGCACCATCTCGGCGGTCTCCACCGAGATCCTCTCCTGCGCCTCGCGGGTCTGCGCGCCGAGGTGCGGCGTGGTGACGACGTTCTTGTGGCGCACCAGGCGCAGGTCCTGCGGCGGCTCCTCGGCGAAGACGTCGAGCGCCGCGCCGCCGAGGTGGCCGGATTCCAGGTCGGCGAGCAGCGCCTCCTCGTCCACCACGCCGCCGCGCGCGCAGTTGACGAGCAGCGCGCCCTGCTTCATCTTCGCCAGCTTCTCGGCGTTCAGCAGGTTGCGCGTCTGATCCGTCATCGGCACATGCAGCGTCACCACGTCCGCGCGGGCCAGGAGGTCGTCGAGCGGCAGGAGATCCACCTCCAGCCGGCGGGCCGCCGCGGCGTCGAGGAACGGATCGTAGGCGAGGATCTTCATCTCGAAGCCGCGGGCGCGGTCCGCCACCCGCTGGCCGATGCGCCCGAAGCCGATGATGCCCAGGGTCTTGCCCTGCAGCTCGACGCCGGTCAGCTTGCGGTTCCACTCCCCGGCCTTCATCGAGGCGTCGGCCTCGGGCACCCGCCGCGCCAGCGAGAGGAGCAGCGCGAAGGTGTGCTCGGTAGCCGACATCAAGTTGGCCGTGGGCGCGTTGACCACCAGGATGCCGAGCTCGGTGGCCGCGGCCACGTCCACGTTGTCGACGCCGATGCCGGCGCGCCCCACCACCTTCAATTTCTTACCGGCCTTCAGCAGATCGGCCGTCGCCTGGGTGGAGCTGCGCACCACGAGGGCGTCGAAGTCCGCGACGATCTCGTGGAGCCGCGGGCGCTCCTCCGCCGTGAGCTGATGGATTTCGACGCCGGCCTCCTGGAACAGCTTGAGGCCGGCGGGATCGAGCGTGTCTGCGAGCAGGATTCGATGCATGATTCAGCGGACGGCCGCGGCGGCCATGCTTTGCAAGATGTGATCCATCTCGACGAGCAGCGCGTCGAGATCGCTCTCGCGCACCTCGCCCATGTGGCCGATGCGGAACGTGGTGGGCTTCCAGTCGCCGTAGCCGCCGCCGATGGTGTAACCGCGCTCGGCGAGGCCTTTGACGAGGATCTGCGGATCGGTGCCCGCCGGAGGCCGGAGGCAGGATACCGTCAGCGAGCGGGCGTTCGCCGCCGAGGCGTATCCGCAACCGTGAGCGGCGGCCCATGCGGCGGTCTTCCTGTAGAGCCGCTCGTGCCGCCGCCAGCGCGCTTCCATGCCCTCGGCGAGAATGCGGTCGAGCTGCACGTCGAGGGCGTAGACGAGCGGGATGGCGGGAGTGGTGATGGGGCCGCCCTCGCGGTGCTTGTCGCGGTAGCGCAGCAGATCGGTATAGAAGCCGCGCCGCGGCACCTGCGCCGCGCGCTCGGCCGCCCGGTCCGAGAGCGTGAACAGAGTCAGGCCGGGCGGCGCGGCGATCGCCTTCTGCGTGCCGGCGAGGACCACGTCGAGCCCCCAAGCGTCGGTCTCGACCGGTGCGCCGCCCAGCGAGGAGACGGTGTCCACGAGGATCAGCGCGTCGCTCTCCTCGCGGACGGCGCGGGCGATCTCGGCGAGGGGATTCATCACGCCCGTCGACGTCTCGTTGTGGACCACGGTGACGGCGTCGTAGCGCTTGCGGCGCAAGGCCAGGCGCACCAGGTCCGGATCGACGGCCTGACCCCAAGGAGCCGAGATCGTGTCCGCCGCCTTTCCCACCGCCTTCGAGATGGAGTGCCAGCGCTCGGAGAACGCGCCGTTGGTGAGGTTCAGCACGTCCTGCCGCACGCACGAGATGACGGCGCTCTCCATGATCAGCGTCGAGCTGCCGGTGGCGATCATGACGTCGCCCTGCGTGCGCAGCACCCGCGGCAGGCGCTCGGCGATCTTCACGTAGAGCTCCCTGAACCCGGCCGAGCGATGCCCCACCATCGGCTTCGTCATCGCCTGACGGGCGTCCTCGGGTACGTAGCTGGGGCCGGGGAGGAAGAACTGGATGGGCTCCGTCACGACAGCTTGTTCGTCCCTTTCTCAGGCAACGGAGCGGCGTTGCTCGTTCTGGATGACGACCGTGGGAGCAGGATTGACCGGCGGCACAGGAAGCCGTTGCTCGCGAAGCAGGTCGACGTGCTCCTTCATGCCCCATTTGGCCCTGTAGAGGCAGTCCTCCACGGAGTGGCCGATTCCCGAGAATCCCTCCAGCTCAGGAGAGTAGAAGCCGAAGTAGTCCGGCTCGTTGGTCGCCTCGATCACCAGTGAGTAGAGCAGGTCGAGCATGGCGCCATCCTCCTACGTCTTCCTGATCCCGGCTGCCTTCAAAATGGAATGGCACGTGCCTGTCGGTACTTCCTTGGAGCCGTGGTAGTCAATCCGGATGAGGTTCGGCCATCCTGTCTTGGCATAGTAGCGGATCGAGCCCTTCTCCTTCACGAGGACGAAGCCGCCCCTCTCGAGCTCCCGGCCAATTCGCTGAACTTCAAGGCTTCCCGGATCTCCTCCTTGGACTGCCGCCGTTATTGCCGCATTGTGGCAAAAACGCCGCGACGTGACAACCTCGGCCGGACGGGGGGCCGAGCGGCTGGGCTCCAGAAAAGATCGGTGCATTGTCAGCGGCAGATAGCCGGATTCGCCGATCAGCCGATCAAAGAATTGGGCTCGGCTCGCCGCTATACATCCCAGCCTCACCCTTCCTTCCTCGCATACAGCGCCTCGTGGTGCGGCTTGCCCGGCCGCACGGAGCGGAGCCTGCCGTCGTCGGCCATGCGCCGCAGGACGATGGAGACCAGCTTCCTCCTGACCGGCCGGCGCAATCTCTCGGCGTAGTGACGATTGATCTCCCGGGTGACGGCGGCGGGCCCGAAGGCGTCGCCGGCGGGGAGGATCTCGACCACCCGCGCCACCATCTTGGTGAGGGATGGCTTACGGCCGCCGATGTCGCCGCTCGGCACGACGGGCGGCCGCGCCTTCGCCCGGCTGGCGAGGTCCATCGCCGTGTCGGAGGCGGCCTTGAAGGATTCCAGGATCGCGGTCAGCTTCTCGAGCTCGGCCGTGAAGAGGGCCTTCTGCTCGCGGTGGAACGCCTCCTGCTGAGCGTGGAACGCCTCTTTCTCCCGATCGTAGGCGATCTGGGCTTCGAGCCAGCCGAAGATCGCCTCGAAGGACCGTTCCGCTGCCATCGTCACCTCCTCGGGAGACTCCAGGACGGGCGGTGAAAGTTACAGACCCAGCGCCGCTGGAATCTCCTCTTGTATCTGCAGGTCCGCGCCTCCATGCATTTGTTGCCGTCACAGGATCGATTGTTGCCTTACCCAGGCTTAATGCTGCCTGTACAAGTAGAGCTACCTCGCAGATTAGCCGATAAGGCGCCGCACCCATAAGCTCATGTTGAGGTACCTATTGGGTCTAGTTGAAATCCCTCGTGAGGAGACTACAATTGCAGGCCATTCTACATCAAATCTTTCTGAGAAGACAACGACAACAGGAAGGAATGCCAACAAAGCCTTCCTGATTTCGAGGCGCATACTCTAGGACGAGTCAGGCGATCTTGTTTGGTCACAGCAAATTGAGAGGAGATGGCAACAATTCTGGTGTATGCCGCAACATTACCTACCAGGTGGGCGTCGTCGCCTCCCAGGGATGCGGCTGGCGCAGTGCGGCGGCAAGCTGCTCCCCGGTGTAGCTCCTCGATGCCGCTCCCGAAGGCGACACGATCCAGGTGTTCTCCCTGATCGTCAACGAAGGAGCCGCCACCTCTCCGCGCACGAGGACGAGCGCGCAGCCTTGGAAGTGCTCGCGGAGGAGATCGCGCAGGACGGGTCGGCCGCGCAGAGGCTTGACGGCGACCGTTCTGTCCTGACCCACCGCAACGGCGCGCAGCGCGCCGAGGCTGGCGGCGGTCTCCAAGGACTCGGGAACAGGGTTGGTATCGGTACTGAGATCCAGCCAGCCGATGCGCAGGCCGAGCGCGCGGGCGGCTTCGATGAGAGGTGCGAAACGGGACGGGTCCTCCTCGACGCGCAGGAGGTGAGGCGGCCTCATCCCTCCTCCGGATACAGCAG
>DATBGJ010000381.1:0-8034 GCA_036558045.1 Thermoanaerobaculia bacterium | reverse complement strand
GGCCGTCTCGCGGTCCACCCGCCGGGCCGCGTCGTAGGGGAGGTAGTGCGAGAGGTCCGAGCTGATGACGATCAGGGTCTCCGGCCCGCCCCACAGCCGCTCCAGCACCTCGGCCACCTCGCCGCCGTCCGCCTCGCCCGCCACCAAGGGCACCAGCTCGAAGTCGCCGAGCAGCGCCTGCAGGAACGGCAGCTCCACCTCCAGCGAGTGCTCGCGGGCATGCGCGTCCGGAACCAGCCGCACCTGCGGCAGGCGGAGCGCGGCCTGGGCGCCGGCGGGCTCGATGCCGACCTCGCCCAGCGGCGTCGCGAACCGCGCGTGCCCCGGCAGCGCCAGGCCGCGGATCGGCACGTAATGGGCGGGCCCGATGAGGACCACCCGGCGGATCGACGTCGCCGCGGCGGCCAGGACGCTGAACGCGCTGCCGGCGACGGCGCCGGAATAGACGTATCCGGCGTGCGGCGCGATGACCGCCTTGGGAGCGGGCCGGCCGTCGGCCGGCTCGCGCAGGAAGCCCTCCACCATCGACCGCAGCTCGCCGGGCTCGGCGGGATAGAACGTGCCGGCGACGGCGGGAGGGCGGACGGAGGCCATGCTCTGAATGTACCTCCTGAAGGACGGCGGCGCAACGAGTAGTACACTGTCTCAATGGAAGGTTTTATCAGCGGGGAGTGGACGGTCTCCCCGACGCGGAACCTGCTCGCGCGCGGCGGCGAAGAGGTGCGGGTGGAGCCGCGGGTGATGGACGTGCTCGTCCACCTCGCCGGGCGCGCGGGCGAGGTGGTGTCGAAGGAGGAGCTGGTGGAGCGCGTGTGGGAAGGCCGCTACGTCAGCGACGACGTGCTGACGGTGACGGTCTACGCCCTGCGCAAGGCGCTCGGCGACGAGGCGCGCCGGCCGCGCTACGTCGAGACGGTCTCGCGGCGCGGCTACCGCTGGATCGCGCCGGTGGAGCCCGCCGAGCCGGAGCCCGCGCCTCTCCAGACCACGCCTCTCCAAACCGCTCCGCCGCCGGTGGAAGCGCCGCCGCCGCGCCGGGCCGCGGGACGGCAGGCCGCGGTCGCGGCGACGGTCGTGCTCGCGCTGTTCGCCGTCGGCGCGGCCTGGATGCTGAGGTTTCCGCTGCGCCGCCCTCACATCCCGACGCCGCAGGCGCACGAAGCCTACGTGAAGGGGCGCCACCTGCTCGACCAGCGCTTGCTGCCGAGCCTGGAGCAGGCGCGCGAGCAGTTCGACCGCGCCATCGCGCTCGATCCGCAATACCCGGCCGCGCGGGCCGGTATGGCCGACACCTACTCCGCGATGGCGGACTTCGGCGTCGCCTCGCCGGCGGAGATGCGGCCGCAGGCGATGAAAGAGGCCCGCCGCGCCCTGGAGCTCGATCCGCAGTCGGCGGAAGGCCACGCGGCGCTGGGCCGGGCGCAGTTCCTCTTCGACTGGGATTTCGCCGCGGCGGAGCGCAGCCTGAAGCGTTCCATCTCGTTGGACGACGACTACATGCCCGCCTACCAGACGATGGCGTGGCTGCAGTCGGCGCGCGGGCATCATGACGAGGCCATCGCGGCGGCGCGGCGGGCCCTGCAGCTCGACCCGGTGAACATCGCCCGTTACACCGAGCTCGCCTGGGTGCTGTCGCTCGGCCGCCGCTATGACGACGCGCTGCGGGAAATCGACCGCGCCTTGCTGATCGACCCGAAGTCGTTCTCGGCGCATCTGGCGCGCGGTTGGACCCACGAGACGGCCGGCCAGCCGGACGCCGCGTTCGCCGAGTACCTGGAAGCCTTCCGCCTACGCGGCATCCCCGAGGACCGGCTGCGGCGCCTGGAAGCCATCTATCGCGCGGAAGGCCTGCGCGGCTACTACCGCCGATGGCTGAGCCAGCGCGGCGGCGGCATGCCCATGTCGAACACCTGGCGCGCGCAGCTCTACGTCCGCACCGGCGATCTCAACCTCGCCCTCGACTCCCTCGAGCACGCCTACCAGAAGCGCGAGGGCGCGCTGGCCTGGGTCAACGTCGAGCCCAGCTTCCGGGTGCTGCGCTCCAACGCGCGCTTCCAGCAGATCGCGGCGCGGGTGGGGCGGAACTAGGGATCTGCCCTCCGAAGCCCTCACTCCCCTAGCCCCTCTCTCCCGGAGGGAGAGAGGGGAACAAAGCCAAGAAAGAAAACCGTTTAACCATAGTTTCCCAGTTTTTCTCCCTCCTCTCCCTTTGGGAGAGGAGGGCCGGGGTGGTGAGGGCTTCGGAGGGCACGCACGCTGTTAATCCACTCCTCACCCCTTCTTCACCTCTTCCTCAGGACCGTTAATGGCAGCCTGAACGAGCCTGGAAACAGCCGCGTGGCGCCTCTGCCGCGCGATTCCAGGAGGTGAACCATGGGAAGGCTGGCTATCTGGCTAAAAATTCTGATTGAGTTCGTGCTGCTCTTCGTGTCGTGGGGCGTGGCCGCTCAGGAGGCCGACCTCAAAACCCGCATGGCCGAGGCGCTCCGCTATACGGGCGTGGAAAGCCCGGCCTCGGAAGACGTCGCGCGCATGACGGAGCTGTGGACCCGGGCGCAGCAGCCCGGCCTCAGCAGCGACGACCGGCGGACCGCGCTGCGCGACATGTTCACTCTCTACGCCAAGCTGCACGGGCAGGACCCGAGCAGCCGTCCCGGAGGTATGGAGGGCCTGGCACGCTTCGCCACCACCACGCTGGAAGCCGGCGGCAGTATGAATCTGGCCCTGCCCGAGCCGCGGGGGACTCCGCAAGGCAACTACCTGCACGTGGAAACGCGCGGCAATGGGCCGGTGCCCATGGTGCTGATCCCCGATTTCGGCGTGGACGGGGGGAAGCTCTACGGCCCGTTCGCGGAGCGCAACGCCGGCGCCTACACCATGACCATCGTGACCCTGCCGTGGGCCGGCGCGGCGCGTCCGCTGCCCTGGCCGGAGAAGCTGGACTACGCGGCCCGGCCCTGGCTCGGCCAGATCGAGCGCGAGCTGCTGGCGCTGATCGATCAGCCGAAGCTCAAGGGCGCCGTCGTGATCGGCACCTCCAGTGGCGGCTACTTCGCCGCGCGGCTGGCGCTGCTGCGGCCGCAGCGGCTTCGCGCCGCCGTCGTGGTCGATGCGCTGGTGAACGCCACGATGCGCTCGGCGGCGAATCCGGATGCTCCGGCGAGCCTGAACGAGCGGCTGACGCGGCTCCAGGCCGTCCTGCCGACGCCGCAGCTCTTCCCCTACGCGCCCATACCGCCGGCCGACGAGCTGCGCCGCCTGATCGACGACCCCAATTCCACCCATCCTTCCGCGCGCAACTGGTGGACCTACGCCGTCAAGGACGCCGCGTTCTCCAAGGCTTTGACCTTTGAAGCACTGTCGAGCGGCTTCTTCCTGCCCGGTTTCGAGTACCGCTGGGAGCTGCTCACCACGGATCTGACCGAAGACCTGCGGCACCTCGCGGTCCCCATGCTGGCCATGGGCGCGGTCCACGACGAGGGCTCGCCCGCGCAAAGCCCGCCCAGCCTTTCGCAATGGGACGAAATCAAGCTGCTCAATCCCCAGGCGCCGCTCACCGTCGTGGCCTTCGAGGATTCACGCTCCTACATCAGCGTCGAGTATCCGCGGGAGTTCGACCGCGCGCTGGCCGACTTCCTCGCCGGCCGGCCGGTGCACGGCAGGACCGGCACCTCCCTGCCGCGCACCAGTCCGCGCGCCTCGGTGACGGAGGCGGTGGGCGGCGGCGAGGTGCGCATCGCCTACGGGCGTCCGGCGGTCCAGGAGCGCAAGATCTGGGGCGAGCTGGTGCCCTACGGCCGCGTCTGGCGCGCGGGAGCGAACGAGGCCACGACGATCACCTTCAGCCAGGACGTGCAGGTCGAAGGCCACGCGCTGGCCGCGGGAACCTACACCTTCTTCGTGATCCCCGGCGAAGCCGAATGGACGGCGATCCTCAACCGCGCACCCCGCCAGTGGGGCGCGTTCAATTACAACCCCGCGCTGGATGCCCTGCGCTTCCCGGTGAAGCCTGCGGAGAGCCCCCAGACTGAATACGTAACGTATTCGATCGAACCGGACGGGAAGAATGGTGGCGTGATTGGAATGGCGTGGGAAAAGAAGCGGATCGCTTTCCACCTCGGGCCCGCTTCCCCAGGAGGTGACTGATGATCGTAAACCGCTCCGCACCGGGAGCCACGGTGGTGCCCATCCTCGTCTACGAAGACGTGGAGAAGGCGATCGACTGGCTCTGCGCCACCTTCGGATTCAAGGAGCGCCTGCGCGCTGCAGGTCCGGGTGGAAGCGTCTCTCATGCGCAGCTCACCGTCGCCGAGGGCGCCATCATTCTGGGCCGTCCGGGAGGCGAGTTCCGGCCTCCGCGGCCCGGCGAGGTAAGCCAGTACGTGACCGTGCACGTTGAGGACATCGACGAACATTTCGCGCACGCTCGGCAGCGTGGCGCGCGGATCTTGAGGCCGCCAGCGGACATGCCCTTCGGGGAAAGGCAGTACACCGTCGAGGATCCCTGGGGTCACCGGTGGACGTTCTCGCAGTCCATCGCGGATGTTCCGCTCGAGGCTTGGGGTGCCCGGGAGGTGGGCGGAAGGGAGTGAGATACGATCGACGGTCAGGCCTTGCGTAGACGCCTGCGAATCCAGGAAGGATCTCGTCGACAATCGAGCACCGCGCGGACGCGTATGGTCTGCTGCTCGACGGTGTAGTAGATCGCATATGGGAAGCGGTTGGAAAGAGACCGGTGCTTCCCGTACACGATTTGATGAATCCCGGCATAGAGGAGCAGGGAATCAATGTCGGAGTACAGGGTGTCGAGAAAGTAGTCGCCGAGACGACTGGCGTTCGTAGAAGCGGTAGCCGTCGAGGAGATCCTCTTTGGCCTTGGGGAGGATCTCAATCCTCATGCGCGCGGCTGCGAATATCAGCCTTCGCCTCTTCCCAGTCTACGAACTCGGCTTCGCCGGCTGCAATCTGCTCGTCCCGCTCTCGCAGAACGTCCTCATGCCATGCTGGGGACTCGAGCGCCTCCGGATCGCGGCTCAGATCGTCCCAGAGAGCCTCCATGGCCTGGAGCTTCTCTTCGCGGGTCATCTCGCTAAGTGGTAGTGAAACCGGCATATAGGAATGATACCTGCAGAGACAATGCGAGGCTAGCCAGCGATGTTAGGCTCCTCGCTCAAGCGGCGGCGGAAGAGGGGGCGCACCTGCGCCGCGGGCCGTGCGGCGGCGCAAGGCCTTTTCTGCCGTAGAGAGGCGCGCGCGGGGGCGGCTACTGCTGCGGCAGCCCCATGTCCATGGCGAGCTTCCACGAGCCGTCCTTCTGGCGTTTCCAGACGGTGACGTACTGCCCCTCGTCCTTGCCCGGCTTGCCTTTCTCCGTGTACTCGTACTTGTACTTTCCGGTCTCGTACGCCGTATCGCCGTCCAACCAGACCTGCGTGGTGGTGACCGTCACCTTGACGCCCGGGTCGGCACCAGCCATGGCGGCCTTCTGGCGCTCGCGGATCTGCTCGCGGCCCTTGATCACTTTTCCACTGCCGGAGAGCTGCACGCCGTCGTCGGCGAAGAGGGCCGCGACCATCGCCGCGTCGCCTTTCAGCCAGCCTTCGCTCCACTGGGCGTTGCCCTTGTCGATGGCCTTCTTCACCGCCGCCAGCGCCTCCGAGTCACCGGGCTCCGCAGCGCGGGCCGGGGTTGGCGCGAACGCGATCGACAGGGCTACAACGGCGACTCCGAGTCTGGCGAAGATTCTGTACATGTCTGGATCCTCCACTCCTTAGCAGGTGCGCGCCGGGCATGCTAGGGCGCCGGCGGTCCCCGCGTCAATGCAGGAAAGGGGCCGCGCTCACCCCTTCAGCACCTGCCGGCTGCGCCGCCGCGCCCGCTCGCGGTCGGGCAGAGGCAGGCCGTCGAAGACCGGCAGGCTGCGCTCGCGGCCGCTGCCGAGGAGGCTGAGGACCTCGCGGAACTGGTGCTCGGCGCGGGCTCGATCGCCGAGGCGCAGGAGGCAGTCGGCCAGCAGGACGCGCACCTGGAAGAGCGCCGCGTCGAGATAGAGCGCGGCGCGGTACGAGGCGGCGGCCTCCTCGGTGCGGCCGCGCAGATCGTGCACGAAGCCTGCGAGCGCGTGCGCCGCCGGCTCGGCAGGGTCCGCGGCCAGGGCCTCCGCGACCGCACCCGCGGCCTCGTCGATGCGGTTCTCCTCCAGGTCGTGCGCCGCAGCCTGCAGCCGATCATGAACCCCGCGCGCCTCCGCGCTCGGCGCCTTCTCCACGACAGCGGCGGGAGTGGGAGGCTTCGCCGTCGCAGCCTTTACGTCCTTGGTATCCTTTAAATCCTTTTGGTCCTTTCCAACCACCGGTCGCCGTGCGACCCGAGCCGGCTTCTCCACCACCGGCGCCTCGCGCCGATGCCGGTAGGCGAAGCAAGACCCGAGGTCCACCGCTTCGAGCTCCTCCTGGATCTGCCACAGCGTCTCCGAGGCGCCGAGGAAGAGGACTCCCTCGGGCGCCAGCAGCGGCGCCACCTGCGACACCACCCGGCGCTGCAGCGGCCGGCGGAAGTAGATGAGCACGTTGCGCAGCAGGATGAGATCGAACTCCGTATGCGGCAAGGCGAACGGCGCGTGCGCGAGGTTGAGCGTCCGGTAGGCGATGCGCGAGCGCAGGCCGGCGTCGAGCTCGAAGAGCTTGCCCTTCTTGACGAACCAGCGCTCGAGCTGGTGCTTCGGTACCTGGGCGACGGCGCGCGCGCCGTAGAGGCCGAGGCGGGCGCCGGCGAGCGATTCCTCGTCGATGTCGGTGGCGACGATGGTCCAGTCCCAGCCGGCGAGCGACGGCTCTTCCGCCAGCAGCATCGCCAGCGTGGCCGGCTCCTCGCCGCGCGAGCAGGCCGCCGACCAGATCCGCAGTTGGCGGGTTCCGGCGCGAGTCCGCAGCAGCGCCGGCAGCACCCGCGCGCGGATGGCGTCGAACTGCTGCGGCGCGCGGAAGAAGTAGGACTCCTTGATGGTGACGAGCGGGATCAGATGGGTCCACTCGTCCTCGATCTCGCGCGCCGCGAGCGCCGCCACGTACTCCTCGACGGCGGCGAAACCGCGCGCGTGGCTCCGCCGCCGCGCCACGTCTTCCAGGAAGCCGAGGCGGGCGGCCGGAATGGCGTTCCCCGTGTTGTCGCGGATCAGGCCGACGAGCTGCTGCAACGACGTGGAGACGGCCTGGCTCATGGGCGGACGCGGTTGCGGCCGGCGGCCTTGGCTTCGTAGAGGCGGCGGTCCGCCAGCGAGACCAGCAGGTCGCTGCTCGGCGGGCCGGCGAGCTCGTCGCGCGAGGCGGCGCCGAAGGAACCGGTGACCCTCACCTCGACGTCGCCGGGGAGGCACACGAGATGGTTCTCCAATCCCTGGCGCAGGCGCTCGGCGGCGACGCACGCCGCGTCCAGGTCCACCTGCGGCAGCACGGCGAGGAACTCCTCGCCGCCGTAGCGTCCCAGCAGGTCGGTGACGCGCAGGCAGCGCCGCAGCACGGCCGCGCCCTCGCGCAGCACGGCGTCTCCGGCCAGATGCCCGTATGTGTCGTTGACCTGCTTGAAATGGTCGAGGTCGCAGAGCACCACGCTCAGGGGATAGCGGTAGCGGCGCGCCCGCTCGAGCTCTTCGGTGAGCCGGTCGTAGATCACGCGATGGTTGAGCTGCCGGGTGAGGCCGTCCAGCGTCGACAGCTCGTGCAGCCTCTGCGAGAGCCGGGCGTTGTCGAGCACCAGCGCGAGATGGCCGGTGAGGGCTGCGATGGGGGCACCGGGCGAGACGCCGAGCTCGTGCGGATCGCGGGGCAGGAAGGCGAAGACGCCGCTGGCCTCGCGCAGGGGAAGAGGCAGGCAGACGAGGCGCTCCAGGTCGGCGGCCACCTCGCCGCGCTCGCCGCTGACGCGGGTGTCCACGGCGGTGCCGGGCACCAGATCGAGGGACCGCGCGAGCCGCTCACCCAGCCCATCCATAACGGATGGCAGGAGCGCCTCCTGGAGGAGGACCTGCGCCATGGC